>JAYVPR010000128.1:0-2304 GCA_043757245.1 Polaromonas sp.
AAAAATGCGCCTTCGTTTTAATTTTTTTGTCATCAAAGGATCGCCATGACTCAACATCTTTTCATCCTCACCGGTGCCTCACGCGGCATGGGCTTGGCCATGGCGCGGCAGTTGCTGCAACCTGGCAATACGCTGCTTTGTATTTCCCGCAATGCCAATGAAACGCTTGCAGTGCAGGCCAAGCAGGCAGACGCGCACCTCGTCCAATGGACGCAAGATCTGGCGCTGGGCGCACACACCAGCGCGCGCCTAGAGCAATGGTTGCGTGAACAAAATGGCCATTCTTTTACAGGCACCGCACTGATCAACAACGCCGGCGTCATTCCGCGCATTGGCCCTCTGAGTGAGGTTGATGCCGATGACCTGGCCCACGCACTTCGGGTTGGCCTGGAAGCGCCGATGCAATTGACGAGCGCATTTTTACGCGCCACAAATAGCTGGACTGGCGTGCGCAAGGTGCTGAATATTTCGTCAGGCTTGGGCCGGCGCGCTATGGCTTCCCAAGCAGGTTATTGCGCAGCAAAAGCTGGCATGGACCACTTTACACGTTGCGTCGCGCTTGAGGAAGCGCTCAAACCCAATGGTGCCAAGGTGTGCTCGCTTGCACCGGGTGTGATTGATACAGCCATGCAAGAGAAATTGCGTGCCGCTGGCAGCGATTCGTTTCCAGATCAGTCAAGTTTTTTAAAGCTGAAAACCAGTGGGTCGCTAGCCTCGCCTGAAGAAGCAGCCAAGCGCGTATTGGCCGTTTTAATGCGGGAAGATTTTGGTACGAATCCGGTAGCTGACGTTCGGGACTGATGACAACGAAGCGTTAGTTCCTGTCCCAATTTCTCAGCTCAAGCCTCAATCTTCACACCCTTCCAGAAAGCCACGTGTCCTTTGATCTCCTCGGCCTCGGGCTTGGGGTCAGGGTAAAACCACATCGCATCGGTATTCATCTCACCATTGACCAGTAGCGAGCAGTAGCTGGCTTGGCCTTTCCAGGCACACATGGTGTGGTGGTTGCTGAAAGTGACGTAGTCACGGTTAAGCGATGCCTCGGGGAAATAGTGGTTGCCTTCCAGCACCACCGTGGTGTCGCTTTGCGCAATGACGGCGCCGTTCCAGGTTGCTTTCATGGGCTGCTTTCTTTAAAGTTAACGATCATTGCTCAAACGCCACCGTGCGGATGTGTCGGGTCTACCCACAGCACGGCGTCGGGTTTTTCGACAGGTTCAATCGCCAGGTTGACAGCCACCGCCTCGCCGTCACTGCGGCACAGCACGCATTCAAGCAGTTCAGTCGGGCTAGCATTGATTTCCTGGTGCGGCACATAGGGTGGCACATAAATAAAGTCGCCCGGCCCCGCTTCAGCCGTGAACTCCAAATGCTCACCCCAGCGCATGCGCGCCCTGCCCTTAACGACGTAAATCACGCTCTCCAAATGGCCGTGGTGATGCGCTCCAGTTTTGGCACCCGCATGGATGGTAACGGTACCAGCCCAAAGCTTTTGCGCGCCGACGCGGGCAAAGTTGATAGCCGCCTTGCGGTCCATACCCGGTGTTTGCGCGGTGTTGCCGTCTAGCTGATTGGCCCTCACAACGCGAACGCCGTCATGCTTCCAGGCAGGTTCCTGCGGATGGCTGTGGTCGTTACTCATGCTACCTCTTACGCATAACGTTCGCGCGCCAGCGCTGCACCCAAGCCCAGTGCCTGTAATTTTTTTATTGCAATCTCGCGGCTCATGGGTGCTAGGCCGCAGTTGGTACACGGTATCAAACGTGCTTTCGGTACAAACTCCAGCGCTTTGCCAATGGTGTCAGCAATCTGCTCTGGCGTTTCAATCTCGTCGCTGGCCACATCAATCACGCCGACCATCACGTCTTTGCCTACGAGCAAAGCCATCAGATGCGGCGGCACATGCGAGTGATAGCACTCCAGGCTGACCTGCTGAATGCTGCTTTTGGCAAGCGCGGGCAACACTTCTTCGTATTGCTGCCACTGATCCCCCAGTGTTTTTTTCCAGTCGTCATTGGCCTTGATGCCGTAGCCGTAGCAAATGTGAACGGCGGTTGTGCAAGTCAAGCCACGGGCGGCGACTTCAAGCGCCTTCACACCCCAATCGGCGGCTTCTTTCATGTACACGTTAAACGCGGGTTCGTCGAACTGAATGATGTCCACGCCATCGGCCTGCAGGGCCAGCGCTTCCTGGTTCAACAGTTCTGCAAAGGCCATGGCCATTTTGATCTTGTCGCCGTAAAACTGGTCTGAAACGGTGTCAACAATCGTCATCGGACCGGGCAGTGTGAACTTGATTTTTTT
>JAYVPR010000129.1:0-2300 GCA_043757245.1 Polaromonas sp.
TTCCAGATCATTCGTGAACGCGAAGGCGAAGAGGGCGACAGTACAAACGTACGGCTAGCGAAGCCGACAAAGTGCACGGATGATCTGGAAATGGAATTATGAGCGACTGTGCCACCGGCATATAATGGAAGGCTTCGCTTGCAACATCCGCAGACCATTTTCGAATTCGTTTCGAGAACATTAAGGAATTAAATTATGGCAACCGCCAAACCCAAGAAAAAGAACCCACGCCTGGCATCAGGCCGCAAACGCGTCCGCCAGGACGTCAAACTCAACGCCGCGAACACCTCGCTGCGCTCCAAATACCGTACTGCTGTGAAAAACGTTGAAAAAGCTGTTGCTGCAGGCGACAAAGACAAAGCCAAAGACGCTTTCGCCAAAGCCCAGAGCATTGTCGACACCGTTGCGGACAAAGGCATTTTTCATAAAAACAAGGCAGCGCGCGACAAGTCCCGCCTGTCATCCAAGGTGAAAGCCTTGGCATTAGCCACACCAAAAGCAGCATAAAAACTGCTAAAAAAGCCCGGAAGGCCGTCAAAAGCCATCCGCCGTTTTGCAGGGTGTGCCTGTCAAGTGAAGTAAAAAAGCCGTCGAAAGACGGCTTTTTTTATGCGCGCTGGCGACACGCTGACTACGATACGCCGCCCATAATGAGTCACTTTTTTTGATTTGACGCACTGTGCCACTCGCCCCCAAACCCCTTATCGTTTTTTCGCATGGCAACAGCTTTCCGGCCAGCACCTATGGCGTGATGACGGCCAGCCTGGAAAAGCGCGGGTACAGCGTCAAAGCCATCGAAAAGCTGGGCCATGACCCGGCCTACCCGGTTACCAGCAACTGGCCAAATCTGGTTCAGCAGTTGGCAGACTTTTCTGCCGGGCAAGTTAAAAAAACCGGACAGGCGGCTTGGTTGGTAGGCCATTCGCTCGGTGGTTTTTTAAGCCTGATGTGTGCCATGCAGCACCCTGAAGTGGGCGGAAAACCGATACGCGGCGTGGTGCTGCTCGACGCCCCGGTGATAGGCGGCTGGCGCGCAGCGGGTTTGGGCTTGGCCAAGCGTACCCGGCTGGTCAGTTCAGTTTCACAGGGCGTCATTAGCCGCAAGCGCAAGCACCAGTGGGCTACACGAGACGACGCATTGGCTCACTTCGGTAGCAAAAAAATATTCGCACGCTGGCACGCGCAAAGCCTGCGTGACTACATTGAGCACGGCACGCATGATGCTGAAGGTCAACGCACTTTAAGCTTTGACCGCGCAGTAGAAACCGAGATTTACAACACCCTGCCCGACAACCTGGAAAATCTGCTCAGGCGCCACCCCCTCAAATGCCCGGTGACTTTTATAGGTGGCAGCCAGTCGCAGGAAATCCGCCAGGTGGGTATGACCCTGACTGAAAAAGTCACCAAGGGCCGCGTCATGATGCTGGACGGCACCCATCTTTTCCCGATGGAAAACCCGCTGGCGAGCGCCGCTGCTGTGGAGGCCGCGCTGCTGAACATGGCTAACTTTTAAAGAAGGGCGCGTCAAGCCGCCCAGCCTCTTCAACCAGGTTCTTTAACCAGCTTCTTCAACCAAGTCATGCCGCCCACGTTATCCAGCCCATTTTTGCCGTCACCAGAACCAGTACGCCAAAAGCAATGCGGTACCAGGCAAACGGTACAAAGCTATGGCTTGATATGTAACGCAGCAGCCACCTGATGCATAGCCAGGCACTCAAAAACGAAAATAGCAGTCCCACGGCAAACATCGGCACGTCAGCCACCGACAGCAGCGCACGCTCTTTGTACAGGCTGTAAACGCCCGCGCCAATCAGCGTGGGCATCGCCAAAAAGAAAGAAAAGTCAGTCGCGGCCTTGCGCGACAGGCCCAACAGCATGCCGCCGATGATGGTGGCGCCGCTACGGCTGGTGCCAGGCACCATAGCCAGGCACTGCACCAGCCCCACTTTGATGGCGTCACCTGCCGTCATCGCGTCAACGTCATGCACACGGGTAGCAGCCGGGTTGTTTTTATGCCGCGCTTCAGCCCACAAAATAATAAAGCCGCCAATGATAAAGGTCGTGGCAACCACCGTCGGAGTGAACAAATTGGCCTTGATGGCCTTGCCAAACAGCAGCCCCAAAACAACCGCCGGAATAAAAGCAATCAACACATTCAACGCAAACTGCTGCGCCTGTTTGTCTGTCGGGAGAGCTACCAGGGTGCTGCGTATTTTTTGCCAATACACCAGAATCACGGCAAAAATCGCCCCGGTTTGAATGGCAATGTCAAACACCTTGGCCTTCTCGTCGTCAAAGCC
>JAYVPR010000130.1:0-2297 GCA_043757245.1 Polaromonas sp.
CACGCCTTGATTGGCCCCAATGGTGCAGGCAAGACCACGCTCATCAACTTGCTGACCGGCGTGCTGGAGCCCAGCGCGGGCAAGATACTGCTTGAAGGCCAAGACATCACGCAACTCGCGCCGCACCAGCGCGTCAAGCGCGGCATGGTGCGCACGTTTCAGATCAACCAATTGTTTGATTCGCTGACGCCGCTGGAGACCTTGGCCCTCACCGTCTCGCAGCACCGGGGCCTAGGCGCGCGCTGGTGGCAACCGCTGGGTGAAGGTGCTGGCGTGGCCGAGCGCTGCGCGCAACTGCTTGAACAATTCCACCTGACCGAGGTAATGAATCAGGTGACCCGTGAGCTGGCCTACGGCAAACGCCGTTTGCTGGAAATCGCCATCGCCCTGGCCTGCGAGCCGCGTGTGCTCTTGCTGGACGAGCCCGTGGCCGGCGTGCCTGCGGGCGAGCGCGAAGAGCTGCTGCAAACCGTAGCGGCCCTGCCCGTCGATGTGTCGGTGCTGTTGATTGAGCATGACATGGACCTGGTCTTCAGCTTTGCCAAGCGCATGACCGTGCTGGTCAATGGCACGGTGTTGACCGAGGGTGACCCGGACGCCATTGCCAATGATCCACGGGTCAAAGAGGTGTATCTGGGGCATGGGGAGGAGGCGCATGCCTGAGTTGCTCAAAGTTGAAAATTTAAGTGCAGGCTATGGCGAAGCCGTGGTTTTACATGGCGTGTCGCTCTCACTTGCACAGGGTCAAACCCTTGCTTTGTTGGGTCGCAACGGCACAGGCAAAACCACCTTCATGAACACGCTGGCCGGTGCCACGCGCCAACACGGCGGCAGCATCACGTTGGACGGCGTGACACTGCACCAATTGCCGCTGCACCTGCGTGCGTCGGCGGGCATTGGCTGGGTGCCACAAGAGCGCAACATCTTCAAATCGCTGACGGTGGATGAGAATTTGACCGCCGTGGCCCGACCGGGCAAGTGGACGCCCAAACAGGTGTACGAGATGTTCCCCCGTCTGGCCGAGCGCAAAGGCAACTTGGGCACACAACTCTCAGGCGGTGAGCAGCAAATGCTGGCCGTAGGCCGCGCCTTGGTGCTCAACCCCAAACTGCTGCTGCTGGACGAGCCGCTGGAGGGCCTGGCCCCCATCATCGTGCAAGAGCTGCTGCGCTCCATCCGCCGCATCACGCGGGAAGAGGGTTTGTCCGCCATCATCGTGGAGCAGCACCCACAAGCCATCCTGGCGATCTCGGATGTGGCCGCCGTGCTGGACCGTGGTACGGTGGTACATGCAGGTACGGCACAAGAGCTGCGCGAGCAGCCCGACTTGCTGGATAAGCTGCTGGGTGTGGCGCGGTGAGGTGTCATGAAGAAAGCAGCTATTAATAAAATAGCTGCTTGTGCTCGTATTTAAAGGGCTACAACCCTATTTTTTCATTAAAAGGTGAATCGCATGCGGCAACAAACAATTTCTGGTGTTCTGGTCGCTACAGTGGCCGCCTTGGTTCTGGGGGCTTTGCCGGTGCAAGCACAAAGCGCCTTCCCCAGCAAACCCATCAAGATCGTGGTGCCCAATGCGGCAGGCGGCGCAGCCGACATCACGGCGCGTACTGTGGGTCAAAAACTGGGTGAGGCGCTGGGCCAGCCGGTCATTGTGGAGAACAAGGCCAGTGCTGGCGGCATTGTCGCGGGAGAGCAGGTGGCGCGGTCTGAGCCCGATGGCAACACCTTGCTGCTGATCTCCAGCGGTACGGCGGTCAGCGCGGCCCTGTTCAAAAGCCTGCCTTTTGATACGCTGAAAGACTTCACGCCGGTGTCCAAGCTGGCGGGTTTTGATCTGGCGGTGGTGGTGAGCGAAACCGGGCGCTTCAAAACCCTGGCCGAGCTGCTGGCCTATGGCCGTGCCAACCCCGGTAAGCTCAATATCGGCACGCCGCAGATCGGCACCACGCAAAACCTGGCGGCTGAGTTGTTCAAGGCCAGCTCGGGCATTGACTTTCAGATCGTGCCCTTTAACGGCACGCCGCCCGTGGTCACGGCCCTGCGCGGCGGCTCGCTCGACGCCATGCTCGACATCCTTGGGCCGCTCATGCCTCAAGTCAACGCCAAAGCCCTGCGACCGGTGGCGGTGCTGGGTGACAAGCGCTCGACCAGCGTGCCCGACGTGCCTGCGGTGCGCGAGGTGGGCGGTAGTTTGAGCAGCTTCAACGTGAGCTCCTGGAACGGTCTGGCCGTGCCCGCCAAGACACCCAAAGACGTGGTGAACCGACTCAACCGAGAGTTGCAGACCGTGTTGA
>JAYVPR010000131.1:0-2295 GCA_043757245.1 Polaromonas sp.
TGTGCGGTACGTCATACACAGCATCAAACGGGCCGTCTTTTGCCAATGAGCGGTGCATGCTTTTTAAGTGCGTTACAAACTCGCAGGCAATCTCTACCGCGTTCACGCCCAGCGGCGTCAGGGATGAATGCGCTTCATGCCCACGTACCGATGTTTTGTAGCCATGCTTGCCTTTGTGCGCTATGACCACCTGCATGCCAGTCGGCTCGCCAACAATGCAGCCCGCGGGTTTGTAGCCTCGAGCCTGCATGTCTGCAATCAGGCGGTGTACGCCAATGCAGCCGACTTCCTCGTCATAACTGAAGGCCACGTGCAGTGGGCGTTTGAGCTTGCGTTTGAGCAGCTCGGGCACCATCATGAGAGCCGTCGCGCTGTAGCTTTTCATATCTGTCACGCCGCGCCCGTACAGCTTGTCGCCGATGACTTGCGCTTCAAACGGGTTGGTAACCCAGGGCTGACCGTCCACCGGCACCACATCGGTGTGGCCTGACAGCACCAGGCCGCCTATTTTGCTTTCACCATCGTCTGCTGGCAGGGTAGCCCACAGATTGGCTTTCTTGCCCGTATCGTCATAGCTCAGGTGGCATTCGATGCCCTGAGCCTCTAGCAGATCGCGTGTCCATTCAATGATCGGCAGATTGCTGTCGCGCGACACCGAGGCAAACGACACCCATTTTTTAATCAGGGGCAGGGCGGCCAGATCGGCTGCGCTGACGTTGTGCAAGGTGCTGAGGGGGAGCGGAGCGTTCATGGGAAGGCCTTTTTTGCTGATGAGACGTAAAATTGTAGGACAGGCATCAATTGTTTGCCTAAGCTAATATCCATTTTTCACGAAAGCCAAGCCCATGAGCCCCATCTACACCACGTCCATCCCCGTTTTTAAACAAATGCTGGGTGGACTGAAAGAAATTCTGCGCAAGGCCGAGGCCCATGCCGCAGACAAAAAGATCGACCCCAACGCGCTGCTGCAAGCGCGGCTGTTCCCCGACATGTTCAACCTGCTGCGCCAAGTGCAAGTGGCCAGCGACTTTGCCAAAAGCGTGTCTGCCCGTCTTGCTGGTGTAGACGTGCCCAAGCTGGACGACAACGAGCAGACTTTTGCCGATCTGCAAACCCGCCTCGACACGGTGCTGGCGTTCATCGGCGGGCTGGATGCGGCCAAGTTTGACGAAGCTGCGACGCGCGAGATCATTACCCAAGCCGGTACGCCGAAAGAAAAACGTTTTACCGGCCAGTCGTATCTGCTGAACTACGGGTTGCCACACTTCTTTTTTCACACCACTACCGCGTATTCAATTTTGCGGCACAACGGCGTCGAGGTCGGTAAAAAAGACTATATTGGCACGTATTAATTTGTGAATACGGCTTTTACCCAATAAATATGGGCGTTAGAAGCTATCGATAATATAGCGCGTTATTTGTCTCGCTGGCAAACCTTCATCCCGTCTTTTTCCTGTTAGCTTTATATACCGTCATGTCCCTCCACGTCCTTGAAGCCCAAACGGGTGAAAACCCTGTTGCCACCATTCTGATCATGCACGGTCTGGGAGCCGATGGGCGCGATTTTGTGCCGATTGCCCAGCAGCTGGATTTGTCCAGCGTCGGCCCGGTGCGGTATCTGTTTCCGAACGCGCCGACTATTCCCGTCACGATCAATGGGGGTTACGTCATGCCGGCCTGGTATGACATTTTGGCGGCCGATTTAATCAAGCGTGAAGACGAGGCCGGTCTACGCCAGTCTCAAGCGCAAATTGAAGAGCTGATCGCCAACGAAAAAGCGCGTGGCATACCTGCCAACCGCATCGTGGTGGCAGGCTTTTCGCAGGGCTGTGCCATGTCATTGATGGTGGGGCTGCGCCATACCGAAGCGTTGGCAGGCATTGTGGGTATGTCGGGCTATTTGCCACTGGTGCACAGCACGACGGCAGAGCACACGGCGGCCAGCCTGAAAACGCCGATTTTTATGGCCCACGGCACGCGTGACGGTGTCGTGGTGCTGCCCCGCGCCACGGCTTCGCGTGATGCATTGGCTGCCATGGGCTATGCCGTGGAGTGGCACGAGTACGCCATGGAGCATTCGGTCTGCCCACAAGAGGTTTTGGATCTGGAAGCCTTCTTAAAGCGTGTCCTGGCCTGACTTTAGGTGGTAAATGTGCCCGTGTCCCAATAAAAATAAGACTAATAAGCTATTAAATATAGGCTATGTCCTCGTTAGATAGTGGTATAAATAAACCTATGTAAATCAACGACATAGGTGTGGCGATGAAAACAGAAGAATTTCAAGCACTGACGGCA
>JAYVPR010000132.1:0-2293 GCA_043757245.1 Polaromonas sp.
CAACTGGCGTGAAATGCACCAGTCCTGAATGTTGTTCATCCACTGGTTGTAGGTGTTGACCCACTGCTCGGGCACAAACTTCACATCGCCATTGGCAACGGCATCGCGGGCTCTTTGGGCGATGGATTTGCCCACGACACCTGTGTCGTTTTCTATTTTTTGGTCCTGCTCGCTGACCTTGCTGAGCGCCACAAACCACTGGTCGGTCAGCATGGGCTCGACGACTGCGCCGGTACGCGCACATACCGGCACCATGTTCTTGTGCGGCACAGCTTTTTCTAAAAATCCCTGGTCTTCCAAATCCTTGAGCACAGCCTTGCGGCACACGTACCGGTCCATGCCTTGGTACGCTACAGGCCCGTTTTCATTGATCTTCGCATCCAGCGTGAAGATGGTGATCAGTGGCAGGTTGTGCCGCTGCGCTACCTGGTAGTCGTTAAAGTCATGCGCGCCAGTGATCTTCACGCAGCCGCTGCCAAAGGCCGGGTCCACATACGTGTCGGCAATCACCGGAATCGCCCGGTCGCACAGCGGCAAATCGACCAGCTTGCCAATCAGGTGCTGGTAACGCACGTCGTCAGGGTGCACGGCCAGCGCGCCGTCAGCCAGCATGGTCTCTGGCCGGGTGGTGGCAATGTGCATGCCTCGCATCGGGTTGCCGTCCACATCTTTTTGCGGACCATCTGAAAACGGATATTCAATGTGCCACATGAAGCTGTCGCGCTCTTCGCTTTCAACCTCCAGGTCGCTCACCGCTGACTTTAAAACCGGGTCCCAATTGACCAGCCGCTTGCCTCGGTAAATCAGGCCTTGTTCGTACAGCTTTACAAACGTTGACGTGACGACCGTGGACATTTTTGGGTCCATGGTGAAGTACTCGTGCTTCCAAGCGACTGAATCGCCCATGCGCCGCATCTGCTGGGTAATCGTCGCGCCAGACTCTTCCTTCCACTCCCACACTTTTGCGACAAAGTTCTTGCGCCCCAGGTCATGACGCGTCTGCCCGGCGGCTTGCAGCTTGCGTTCCACCACAATCTGCGTCGCAATACCGGCGTGGTCGGTGCCCGGCACCCACAGCGTGTTGTGGCCGCGCATGCGGTGGTAGCGCGTCAGGCTGTCCATGATGGTCTGGTTAAACGCATGGCCCATGTGCAGCGTACCCGTGACGTTCGGCGGCGGCAGCTGTATCGAGAATGATGGCTTGCTAGCGTCCAGCGTCGGCTCGTACATACCGCTTTGCTCCCACAGCGGGCCAAAGTGCGCTTCTATCGCCGCAGGTTCAAACGACTTGGCCAGGCTGTCGAGGCCGGGTGTGGCGGGTGTGGCGGGAGGTAGGGTGGAAGGTGCAGAGTCGGTCATATTGGAATAAAAAACGGCATCCAAGCGATGCCGTTGTGTGTACGGATTAGTTGCTGCGATTTTATTCGACAGCAGCAAGCTAATCAGGTGCTATATATTTAATAGCTGCTTGCGCCCGTATTAATTGGGCTGGAGGCCTTAAATATACCTTAAAAAGGCCTAAAAACACCCAAAATCAGATCCCAGCAGGCTTTTTCAGGCTCAGCATGCGGTTTTGGGGTGCTAAAGCTGCTTTAGCAAGCGCTCTGCGCACCTTTACACTCAGGCAACAGTTCAGCACCTTTCACCAGATTTATACACACCTCACCCATGCAAGGGCAACTTTTTACCCAAGACTTTTTGTTGCGTGGCGTGCAGGGCACACCGCCATATCAAGATTTCAGCATGGCTGCCTTTGATAGTTTTAGAAGTGCGTTGCAAGGCGTTTTTACCGGACTTGATGCGGATTCCACCATCAACGAAGCGCAAACTGAGCAGCAGGTTATTAGCAAAGTGCTGGTGGCTCTGGGTTGGGGTGATGACACTTTCCCCCAAGTCAATATGTCGGGCAAACGCCGTGAAGACGTTCCCGACATGTTGCTTTTTGCCAGCGCCGCCGCCAAGGCCACGGCGCTGCCTTTGAAAGACGACCAACGCTTGCGCCACGGGCTCGCCATACTGGAGGCCAAACGCTGGCTGCGCCCGCTTGATCGGGGCGACACCACTGAGCCGACCGACCCGGACGCACCGTCATCCCAGATGCTGCGCTACTTGAGCCGTGCTGATGTGGTGTCTGACCGCGCCGTCAAGTGGGGCATGTTGACCAACGGCGCGGTGTGGCGGCTGTATTGGCAAGACGCCCGGTCACGCGCAGAAGAGTTTTTTGAAATTGATTTGGCTGGCGCACTTGGCGTGCAGGGCATTCAGCACAACTTGGACGAGATTGAACCTGCCC
>JAYVPR010000133.1:0-2291 GCA_043757245.1 Polaromonas sp.
GACGGCACCCTCCCCAACCCCTCCCGCCAAGCGGGTGGGGCGCGGCTCTCACGAGCCGCCAGCCTTGAGGGCTGCATAACCCGACGGCAACCCTCAAGCTTGGTAAGGAAAATATGGATACACACAACATCGTCTTAAACGTCAATGGCATTGAAGTCATTTACAACCACGTCATACTGGTTTTAAAGGGCGTTTCACTGAGCGTTCCTGAAGGAAAAATTGTCGCGCTTTTGGGCGGCAATGGCGCGGGTAAAACAACCACGCTGCGCGCTGTTTCAAACCTGCTCAAGGGTGAGCGCGGCGAGGTGACCAAAGGAACGATTGAATTGCGCGGCGAGCGGATTGAAAACCTTTCGCCGTCGGATTTGGTACAGCGCGGTGTGGTGCAGGTCATGGAAGGCCGCCACTGCTTTGCTCACCTGACGATTGAAGAGAACCTGCTGACTGGCGGTTACACGCTTAAATCGAAAGCAGAAGTAGCCCAAAATCTGGAGAAGGTTTACGCCTATTTCCCGCGTTTGAAAACCCGTCGCACCTCTCAAGCGGCTTACACATCAGGCGGCGAGCAGCAAATGTGCGCGATTGGCAGGGCGTTAATGGCCAGCCCCACCATGGTGTTGCTGGATGAGCCGTCGATGGGTTTGGCGCCGCAGATTGTCGAAGAGGTGTTTGAGATTGTCAAAGACCTGAACAGACGAGAAAAAGTCACCTTCTTGCTGGCAGAGCAAAACACCAACATGGCCTTGAGGTATGCCGATTACGGCTACATCATGGAAAGCGGCCGAGTGGTGATGGACGGCATCGCCAGTGAGTTGGCGAACAACGAAGACGTGAAAGAGTTTTACCTTGGCATGGGTGGTGGTGAACGCAAAAGCTTTAAAGATGTGAAAAGCTACAAGCGCCGCAAGCGCTGGCTGGCTTGAGCGGAAATGACATAACCATGAATCCTTTTTTTGACGCTCTGGAAACCCGCGCGCCTACCAGCCGAGAAGCCGATCTGCTGAGCCAGTTGCCTGGCCTGGTGGCTCATGCACAAAAAACTGCGCCGGCTTTCAGCAAGCTGCTGGCGGGTGTTGATGCCGCATCCATCACCAGCCGCGCCGCGCTGGCCAGTCTGCCGGTGACGCGCAAGAACGAATTGCATGATTTGCAGAAAGCGGGGCGCCCGAACGATATGTTTGGCGGTTTTAGCGCCTTGCTTCGTGGGCCAAAAATGCCACGGCTGTTTGCATCGCCAGGGCCGATTTATGAGCCCGAAGGTGTGGCCAAGGACTACTGGCGCGCGGGCCGTGCGATGTACGCGGCAGGCTTTAGAGCGGGCGACCTGGCGCACAACGCGTTTAGCTACCACATGACACCGGGCGCGTTCATCATGGAGTCGGGTTTGCATGCGGTGGGTTGTACCGTGTTCCCCGCAGGCGTAGGGCAAACCGAGCAGCAATTGCAAGCGATTGCCGAACTGCGGCCTGATGGCTATGCAGGCACACCAAGTTTTCTGCGTATTCTGGTTGAGAAGGCCGAGGAAACAGGCCGCGACATCAGCAGCATGCGTAAGGGTCTGGTCGGCGGCGAGGCGTTTCCGCCCAGCCTGCGTGACTGGTTTACTGCACGCAACATGGCGGTCTACCAAAGCTACGCCACGGCAGATTTGGGTTTGATCGCCTACGAGACCGAGGCGCGTGAAGGCCTGGTGATTGACGAAGGCGTGATGGTTGAAATCGTCCGCCCCGGCACCGGCGACCCAGTGGCCGAAGGTGAGGTGGGTGAGCTGGTGGTGACGACACTCAACCCGGATTACCCGTTGATCCGTTTTGGTACAGGTGATTTATCAGCCCTGTTGCCGGGTCACTGCCCAACGGGCCGCACCAACATGCGCATCAAAGGCTGGCTGGGCCGTGCTGATCAGACCGTGAAGATTCGCGGGATGTTTGTACACCCCGGTCAGGTGGCTACGATTACCAAGCGCTTCCCAGAGGTACTGAAAGCACGCCTTGTCGTCAGCGGTGAAATGGCTGATGACCGCATGCACTTTCAGGTTGAAGCGGCATCCGGCCATGTGGGGCTTGATCAAAAAATAAGCGAGGCTATCCGGGACGTGACCAAGCTGCGCGGCACGGTTGAGCTGGTCGCCCCCGGCAGCTTGCCCAATGATGGCAAGGTGATTGAGGACGCACGCAGTTACAAATAGACCTTATTCCATTTCCATATCAATCCGACATGTTGTTGCTTCGCCTTGGCCGTTACAGCACTGTCTGCGGCTTCGCGCCTAGTGCCCTATCGATCTGGAAACG
>JAYVPR010000134.1:0-2289 GCA_043757245.1 Polaromonas sp.
GAGTTGAAGTGGACACCATGCTCTTAAGAATTGCGCATTCCAGCAAGATGACTTCGCCACCCGCTTACAAAACAACGGTCAGTGACCGTGAATTTTGGCAAAGCTTTCAAGTCGACAAGAATTGCCAACGTGAGCCAGATCAATCTGGACGGTAAGAATGTGGCCACTACGTTTAGCGCGGCTTTGGCAGACACGGTAGACGCTTACAGTGGCTATTTGTTGGGCAATCTGGTCTATCCGGTGTACGCAACAGCGGGAGATTTTGGTGCGGCGACCAACCCGGCACAACTGGCGCTGGCAGATTCCCCCCAGTTCGGCCTCGTTGCCGGGGTCAACCCCGTGGGAACGGGCCGGGTGCTGTTCGTCAACCTGCCGCTGACTTACCTCAAGGGCCGCACCGATGCGCTGCCCATGCATGGCTTCCTGCATTACTTCGTTCGTAACGTCTTAAACCTGCCGCACCTGTCATCCATGCCAAACGGGGTTGCGGGTATGACCCTCGACTGGCATCTGGACTCGAAGGCCGCCCAGGCACCGACCCTGAACTTGATGAAGAAGAACGTGTTCAAGGAACCAGGGGCTTACTTCTCGATTGGGATGACGGCGGGTCCCGATACGGTGACCCTGGGTGACAAACTGGGCTGGGATCTGGCCGCTAACCTCTCGGCGCAGCGGATCATGACCACCTTTGATAAATTTGGGCACTCGGTGGGCAGTCATGGCGGCTGGATCCATGATTTTTACGGCAACAATGCGACCGAAACCAACCAGACCGCCAGCACCGCAAATGCCTGTGTGAAGACCCTTGGGGCGGTGGATAATTTTCAGCAATGCTTGGTACTCAACCGCCAGGATGTGAATGCTTTCATCCGCCGTCCATCGCGCGTCTATTCGGCGCCCCAAGGCAATAACCCGCCCTGGGCCATGAGCTGGCTCGAATCTCAAGGCGTGGTAGCGGCCTACTTCGGCGGACACACCGGCTTGGGGGTGACTCGGCAATACCGCGACGGTGTGTTGGCCAACCCGGGCTTGTGGGTCTCACCCGTCACCCCGCAAGGCTTCTACGCGACGTATGAGGAGTTTCAGGACTTCAACGTGCCCAAAGCAGATGTCACTCAGTGGTATCGAGACCTGATCGACTTCAGCATCGCACAGAACACGTCGCGCATGGTGTACGCGCATCCGCCGGGAGCTGACCTCTGGTACGACGTGCTCAGCGGCATGTTTACCTATGCCAAAACACAGCGCGATGCCGGCAAACTGGCCTGGTACACGATGACCCGCCTCGCAGATTTCATGACCACCCGCCTGCGCGTGACTTGGACGCAGACCGTTAATGCCAGCACGGGAGCGACGCTCTTTAAAGCAAGCCATCCCGTGAGTCTGAATGAATTCGTCTGGCGTCTGTCCAAAGCCCGTTACCCTACCGCACCGGTGATCGTCTCTGGGGTGGCCTCCGTAGGCTTGACGGAGCCGGACTACTGGTTGGTGAGGGCTCAGGGAGGCACCAGTCTGAGTTTCATGGCCAAGCCGTGAGCGCTTGGTTTTTTTAAGGTGTTGGGCAGAATCACGCCACCTCAACAACCATCTCAATCTCCACACAAGCACCCATCGGGATCTGCGCCACACCAAACGCGCTGCGTGCGTGTTTGCCGGCGTCGCCAAACGCCTCGACCAGCAACTCGCTGCAGCCGTTGGTGACCAAGTGCTGGTCGGTGAAGTCTGCGGTGGAGTTAACCAGGCCCATCACTTTGACGATGCGTTTGACTTTGTTCAAGTCGCCCACTGCCGCGTGTAGCGTGCCCATCAAGTCGATGGCGATGGCTCTGGCGGCTTGTTTGCCCTCTTCTAGGCTGGTGTTTTTGCCAAGCTGGCCGACGATGACCTTGCCGTCTTTTTTGGCCAGGTGACCGCTGATAAAAACCAAGTTGCCGGTTTGCACAAAGGGCAGGTAGGCGGCTGCTGGGGTGGCAACGGGGGGCAGGGTGATGCCCAGGGTTTTGAGTTTGTCGTAGATGTCGGCAGCCGTGTTTTGGTTTGCGGTCATGGTTTTTCTTCGATTTTGATGATTTTTTATGGACTTAGATTTAAGGGATAAAAAGGCCAATAGCCGAATAAATACAGGGTCTAGCAGCTATTAAAAGTGTAGCGATTCGACTCCTGGTTCAGCCAACGGCTCCACCGTCACTTCAACACTCAGCGTGTGCTGCGCGCCGCCGCGTATCACGCCGCGCATGGGTGACACGTCTAAAAAGTCACGGCCAGTGGCCAGCGTCACGTAGTCTTCAC
>JAYVPR010000135.1:0-2281 GCA_043757245.1 Polaromonas sp.
AAACACGGCGGCCAACGCGGGAATGCCACCTATTTTTTCAGCAATTCCCATGGCAACGGGTGCAGTGACTGATTTGGGTGCCAGCGACAGCATGACCTCTAGCGGCAGGCCAAAAGCCCATGCCAAGAGCAGCGCAGAACCACTGGCCGAGAAACCGCCTACAAGCGCGGCCAGCAGCAGGCTGCGCCATCGCTGGCGCAGTTCAGCACGCCGTTGCCACAAGGGCCAAGCCAGTGCCACCACCGCAGGCCCCAGCAAAAAGTGAATAAACTGCGCGCCTGCAAAGTAAGTTGGGTAAGGCACATCTGACACCAACAGCCCACCGGCCAACACCAGCACAGTCCACAGCACCGGGTTGGCCCAAGGCGCTTGATGAAGTCGGGCATAACCGGCCTGCGCCAGAACATACACGACAAGTGTTGCCGTCAAACCAAAAAGCGGTGTGGCAGATAAGTAGACCCAAAGCTCAACGAATTTAGGCATCGAATCTAGGTATCGAATTCAGGTGTCATTCAGCGCATCTTTGGCGTTTGTAAACCAATGCAAACACAGCACCGTGACGGCCAAACCAGCCAGCGTCGACAGCACAATCACCAGCAACATGCGCAACCCGTACTGATAGACAAGCGACAAATGCGTCATCACACCGACGCCGACCGGTACAAAGAGTAAGGAAAGGTGTGAAAGCAAGAAATCTGCGCACATGCCTACAGGCTCACGAACCACCTGCCAGCGCAATGCCAGAAGCAACAAAAGCATGCCCACGACCGGGCCAGGAAAAGGCAGACTCAATCCACGCGCCAGCAGTTCACCAACTGACTGAAAGGCCAGCAACCAGGCCAGGCCACGCAGGGCTTGCATCTTTCGAACCGCTAAAACCGTGGCAAGTCAGGATGAGAAATTTTGCCGCCCCTGACCAGCATTTTCCCGTATTCAGCGCAGCGGTTCAGCGTTGGAATCACCTTGCCGGGGTTGAGCAAACTCCGGCTGTCAAACGCACGTTTGACACCAAACATCTGCTCGTTTTCCTCGGCAGAGAACTGCACGCACATCGAGTTGAGCTTTTCCACGCCGACACCGTGCTCGCCCGTTACCGTGCCGCCCATGGCTACGCTGGTTTCTAAAATATCTGCGCCGAACAGTTCGCACCGATGCAACTGGTCAGCATCATTGGCATCAAACAAAATCAGGGGGTGCAGGTTGCCGTCACCCGCATGAAACACATTGGCGCAGCGCAACTGGTACTTCTTTTCCATCTCGGCAATGGCCAACAAAATATCAGCCAAGCGCTTGCGTGGAATGGTCGAGTCCATGCACATGTAGTCCGGGCTGATGCGGCCACTGGCAGGAAAAGCATTTTTCCGACCTGACCAAAACTTCAGGCGCTCGGCTTCGTTTTGGCTGACGGCAATCGCTGTTGCACCGCAACGCCTCAAGACCTCGCTCATGCGGCCAATCTCTTCTTCAACTTCTTCTACCGTGCCATCAGACTCACAGAGCAAAATCGCCGCTGCCGTCAAGTCATAACCGGCGTGTACAAAGTCTTCAACCGCAGCCGTCATGGGTTTGTCCATCATCTCCAGGCCCGCTGGGATGATGCCAGCCGCAATCACAGCCGCTACGGCATCACCGGCTTTGCGCAAATCATCAAAGCTGGCCATGATGCAGCGCGCCAGTTGCGGCTTCGGAATCAGCTTGACGGTGACTTCCGTTGTGATGGCCAACATGCCCTCGCTGCCAATGATGACACTGAGCAAGTCGTAGCCTGCGGCATCGAGTGCATCGCTGCCAAACTCGACGTCATCACCTTCAATCGTGAAGCCTTTAACCTTGATGACGTTGTGTACCGTCAAACCGTATTTCAGACAATGTACGCCGCCGGAGTTTTCAGCGACGTTGCCGCCGATGGTGCAGGCGATCTGGCTGGACGGGTCGGGGGCGTAGTACAAGCCATGCGGCGCGGCTGCTTCAGATATTGCGAGGTTGCGCACGCCACCTTGCACCACGGCGGTACGGCTGAGTGGATCGAGCTTCAAAATCTTGTTGAACTTGGCCAATGACAACGTGACGCCCAGCTTGTGCGGCATGGCCCCACCGCTGAGGCCTGTGCCAGCACCGCGCGCCACCACGGGCACATCCAGAGCGTGACAGGTTTTAAGCACCGCCTGCACCTGCGCATAAGTCTCGGGCAGCACCACCACCAGCGGGCGTTGGCGGTAGGCCGTCAGGCCATCGCATTCGTAAGGCGTGGTGTCTTCGTTAGACCACAACAGTGCGTGGG
>JAYVPR010000136.1:0-2281 GCA_043757245.1 Polaromonas sp.
CAAAGTCATCATGAAACAATGGGCCAAGCGCCAGACCCAGATTGAGAGCGTGATGAACTCCACCGTGGGGATGTATGGGGACTTGCAGGGAATTGCGGGAAAATCATTGCAAGAAATTGATGGACTGGCGTTGTCTGCC
Source organism: Polaromonas sp. (assembly GCA_043757245.1). Lineage (GTDB taxonomy): Bacteria > Pseudomonadota > Gammaproteobacteria > Burkholderiales > Burkholderiaceae_C > Polaromonas. The sequence continues at coordinate 140 of JAYVPR010000136.1, forward strand.
CTGGAGTTGAAGCCGTAATGGGCAACACGCAGCTTTCCCTTTTTTGTATCAGCTTTGATCGGATGTTTTTATGTACGTCAACAAAATAGAGCTTAAAAATATTCGAGGTTTTGAAGACCTGAAGTTCAGCCTTGCCAGGCCTGATGGAAGCTATGCCGGATGGACGGTTTTCACTGGCGACAACGGCTCTGGAAAAAGTAGTTTGCTTAAAGCCATTGCTGTAGCGCTGACCGGCAAAGATACGGCGCGTGCCTTACAGCCAAGCTTTCATCGTTGGATACGTGAGGGTGCTGCAGAGCAAGAAGGGCGAATTGAATTGACGATTGCACCCCAGAAAGGGGTGGACGATTTTTCTGGCGGTGGCAAAACAGCGTACAAGAATTTCCCGGCGACGATTGTTTTGAAGAATGTGGGTAAAGAAACCACGACCGAAGTCATTGATTCCCAGAAAACAGCGCGGCGCGGTCTTTGGTCTACCGATGCGCACGGCTGGTTTTCATGTGGATATGGTCCATTTCGGCGTGTTTTTGGGGCTTCCCCAGAGGCAACACGTCTGATGGTGGGGGCCACAACAGAGCGCTTTGTCACCATGTTTCAGGAAGCTGCTTCACTGTTTGAGGTAGACCAGTGGTTGCGCAACCTGAGCCACAAAAAGCTGGAAGGCAAGACCACCGAAAGCGCCCACCTCGATCTACTGCTTGAAATTCTGCGTGACGACTTGATGCCCAATCAGATCACTGTGGACCGTGTGGACTCAGATGGTTTGTGGCTCAAGGATCGCCATGGCCTGCAACTGGCCTGGGGCGACATGAGCGATGGCTATCGGGCCGCCTTGGCTCTGTTGGCTGACATCCTTCGTCACCTCATCAGTGCTTATGGCATAGAGGGGCTTGCAGAAAAAGACGCCGACGGCAAGCTCAAGATCATCAAAGGCGGAGTGGTCATGATCGACGAAATCGACGCCCACTTGCACCCCGAATGGCAGCGTGAGATAGGCTTCTGGTTGAAGCAGCATTTTCCAAATATCCAGTTTCTCGTCACGACACACAGTCCCATTATTTGCCAGGCTGCGGATGAAAACGGTTTGTTTGTCTTGCCTGAACCAGGCGGTGATGAGAAGCCCAGAGCGCTGACGCAGCAGGAGTACAACACCGTCATTACCTCCCGACCCGACACCATTTTGTTAACGGCGGCGTTTGGGTTGCAAAACACGCGTTCTCCTCGTGCTGTGCAAGGGCGCGCGGAATATTCCAGGCTGATGGCTAAACAGCGTGCAGGTGCCAAGCTCAGCAAGGAAGAGCAGGCCAAGGCCAAGCAGCTCCAGTTGTTCGCGGTTACTGACGAGGAACTGTGAGCTATGCGGCGCATTCAACGAGTCATCTTGCCCAAGGTGGCGCAGAGCTACTTGAGCAAACGGCAATTGGCTGCCAATGAAAAACACAAAAATGGTGATCTGAGCATCGAGCGCGACTGGAAAAGCGCCAGGCAAACCAAGCCACTCAAGGCCGTGGTGGCCACGCTGCAAACCATGATGGGGCCACGGCAGCGCTGCATGTACTGCCTGGACTCGCACGGTGCGGACATCGAACATTTCCGCCCCAAAGCCGTCTACCCCAAGCGCATGTACCTCTGGCCGAACCTCTTGTTGTGTTGCACCGAATGCGGGCGGTTCAAAGGCAATAAATTTCCGATGTCTGGCAAGCAAGCGCTGCTGATAGACCCCACGCGTGAAGACCCCTGGAAACACCTGGATTTCGACCCCGTCACCGGCAATATCAGCGCGCGTTTTGATTTGCAGTTGGATGATTGGTCGACTAAAGGTACGACAACCGTTGACGTGCTCAAACTGGATCGACGCGAAGCACTGTCCGCCGGTTACTTGAAGACCCTGCGCCACCTCTCTGACATTGTTCAGCGGGCTTTGTTGGGTGGAGCTATTGCGGCACCGGCCTTGATCACAGAATTGAAAAACGCCGATGATCACGGCCTCTTGGCTTGGTGTTTGAGCGACCGCGGCCAGACCATCCCTCCATTCAACGACTTGCATCAACGACACCCCGCCGTTTGGCGGCAGTGTCGCAGGGCGATTTAGCCGCGATCATAGAGACCCCATGAGCAAACAAAAACTAGAACTCACCTGGA
>JAYVPR010000137.1:0-2274 GCA_043757245.1 Polaromonas sp.
GTGACGCTCTTCGTCCACCACGATGGACAACACGTTGGCCGGTGCCAGCGCGCCAATTACAAACTGGGCCGGGTCTTCAGACCACAACACAATGTCAACACGCTCGCCGGCCAGCTCATTGGTGACGCCGTTCACGCGGGTGCCGCGCACGCCGACACAGGTGCCAATGGGGTCAACACGCTTGTCATGCGACAGCACGGCAATCTTGGCGCGCGAGCCGGGGTCGCGTGCGCAGGATTTAATCTCCAGCAGGCCTTGCTCAATTTCGGGAACTTCTGTGCGGAACAGCTCAATCATGTATTCAGGCGCGGAACGCGACAAAATAATGGGTGCGCCGCGCAAGGTGTTGTCAACTTCCATGATCATGGCGCGCACGCGGTCGCCGGAGCGCAGGTTTTCTTTTGGAATCATGTCGCTGCGACGCAAGCGACCTTCAACACGACCAGACTCCACAATGATATCGCCCTTGTCCATGCGCTTGACAGTGCCAACAAATATCTTGTCGCCACGGCTCATAAAGTCGTTCAGCAGCATTTCGCGTTCAGCGTCACGAATTTTTTGCAGAATCACCTGCTTGGCTGCCATCGCCCCAATGCGGCCAATCGGCATGCTTTCAATCGGCTTCTCGATGTAGTCGCCCTCTTCGATGTCAGCGATTTCATCACGTGCATCGGACAGCATTTCTTCGGCTTCCGGATTTTGCAGGCCAGCCTCATCAGGCACCACCAGCCAGCGGCGAAAGCTCTCGTAGTTGCCGCTGTCGCGGTCCACCGCCACGCGAATATCGACTTCGCCCGGGTAAATCTTTTTTGTGGCTTGCGCCAGGGCCAGCTCAACAGCACCGAAAACAACGTCACGCTCGACATTCTTCTCGCGCGAGATGGCATCCACCAACATCAGCATTTCGCGGTTCATTTCACAAGCCTTTCGATCTCAGGGTTAGACGAAGTAACAGTTTTTTCAATCATCGGTTGCGGCTGCACCAGCTTGGGCTTGCGCCCCTTGAAGTCCACCACGGGTGCCAAACGCGCCAGGGCAATTTCATCGAGCATAAAACCCAGCGCCTGCAGCGGCGCGGGAATTCTTTTCTTGCTGACCTTCTGGCCAGGCTTGGCCTCTGGCTCATCGCTCCAGACGATTTGCCAGCCAGCAACTTCAGCTTTTTCCAGAGTGCCGCGAAACTTCTTTTGATTGGCCGACACGGTTGACCCCGCTGCCGCCGAACCTACTGGCGCTTTGAGTGTGAGGTCAATCAACTCGCCGACAAAGCGCTCAAAATCTTTTTCAGTCCTCAGGGGTCTGTCAATACCGGGCGAGCTGACCTCGAGCCTGGAATAACTTGTGCCTTCAACTTCAAGCACAAATACCAACTGACGAGTGACTTTCTCACAATCCTCAGCATTGATAAATTGTTCTGTCCCTGGCGCTGCACTTGGCGTGTAGGGAAAGTCAATCGTTACCCTTAGCAAGCCGCCTTTGGTGCGCTCAACATCCACCAGGTCGTAACCGAGCCCGGTGACCGTTTGCGTTATCGTTTCGTTGGTGCTAAGTGCTGCCATTTAAATGCTGAAAACTGTCCTGGAATCAGGGAATACAAAAAACAAACGCCCAAAAAAAATGGGCGGTGTGAACCCGCCCATTTGGTCGTGAAGCTCACATTATAGCGTGTAAATCAGCTGCCAGTGACAATCTATGCTTGCTCCCAAGCCAGTGACCGAGTTTTTGCGAGAATGCAAAAAACACCAAGAAACACGATGACACCAAAAAACACATTCGTCAGTTTGACGCTGCAAGGCTTCACACCGCCCCTGAAACTGGCCGATTTCAAGCTGATCGCTTTTGACATGGACTCCACCCTCATCAATATTGAGTGCATTGATGAAATTGCAGATGCTGTAGGTCTGAAAGCCGAGGTGGCAGCTATCACCGAGGCCACCATGCGCGGTGAGATTACTGACTTTAAAACCAGTCTGCGCCGCCGGGTGGCGCTGCTCAAGGGTGTCAGTGTTCAAGACATGGAGCGGGTGTACAAAGAGCGGTTGCGGCTTAACCCGGGCGCTAACGAACTGGTTGCAGCCTGCAAAAAGGCCGGCATGAAAGTGCTCTTGGTGTCCGGCGGGTTTACTTTTTTTGCAAACCGCTTGGCCGATCGGCTGGGCATTGACTACGCCAAATCAAACGAGTTGGAGCTGGACAAAGGTGTGCTCACGGGTGGCCTCGTCAACCAGAGCTGGGGCGATATTTGCGACGGCGAGGAAAAGCGCAAAACATTGT
>JAYVPR010000138.1:0-2268 GCA_043757245.1 Polaromonas sp.
CACCGTGATGGTGCCGCCTGCTACGTTGTTGGTGGCCGTCAACGTCATGTTGCGGTTGTTGTTGAAAGCGATGTTGCCGGTGCCTGTGTTGGACAGGGATACGGCGTTGGCGAGGTTGCCGGTGTTGGTGAGGGCGATGCCGCCGTCTGCCGTCACATTCAGTGAACCTGCGCCGAGAGCGCCTATGGTCAAGGCACCCGTGCCAGAGACAAGGCCGCCGGTAGCTGTGCCCGTGGTGCCTTTGGTGTTGATGGTGAGGTTACCCGGGGTGATCACAGCATTGGCGCCAAAGGCCACGTTGCCGCCACTGGTCAGCAGCGACCAAGCGCCACTGGGATTGGTGACACCGGTAACGGCGCCATCGGCCGTGATGGAGCCGGTGTGGGCTGTGCCGCCGATAACCAATGAGCCAACAGCAGTGGTGGTGATAGTTTGCAACTCAGCGTTAGACAAGCCCAAGCCGCTGCCACCCGCACCCAGCACGATGCCCTGTGCGGCGCTGCTGCTGTTTAGCGTGACCGTACCGGAGCCGCCAGTGATGGTGCCGCCCGCCAGCACCATGTCGTCAGCGATCAAGGTCACAGCGTTGACAGTGCCGTTGTTGCTGATGGTGCCAGTGTTTGTCAAGATGCCAGCGCCAGCGTTAACAGTAACGCTGCCAGTGGTAGCCTTGATGTTGGTGGTGGTCAGGTTGCCACCGGTATTTTGCAAATTAACCAGGCCCCCGGTTGCCACGGCACGGGCATCGGCCAGGGTACCGGTGTTGCTGACATAGACATTACCAGCGCTGGCGCGCGCGTCCAGCAAGGTGGTGGCAAAGGTCTTCACAGCATTTGAGATTGAGCCTATAGAGGTGGCTGCGGTGACGCCAAGATTAACGGTAGCGCCCATAACGGTGCCGCCGGTGGTGTCAGTGATGGCATTGGCGGTTGCATCCAGGTTGACGGTTGAAACCCCGTTTGCCGCAGAAATACCGGCAGCACCCACATTCAGTGCACCGTTGGATTTAAGAATCGTAATCGTGCCTCCGCTGGTGACGTTGCTGCCGCTGACGGTGGTCGTGCCAGCAAAGGAGTCTGACACCTGAACGTTGCCTGAGGTGCTGTTGCTGAAGTTGACGGTAGGTGCTGCCGTCAGGATGGCGCCGGCGCTGCCGATACCGGTGCCAGCGTTCAAACCCAGGGTGCCGCTGGTGGCCAAGGTGCCAGCCGTCTCGGTGATGGCGCCGCCGGTGGTTAAAGTCAGGTTTTTGGTACCAACGTCGGCACCGGTACCGACAACGGAGATGCCGCCGGTGTTGGTGGCAGAGCCCACCGTGATGATGCCGGTGGTGGTGATGGTGTTGAGTTCTGCGTCCGTCAGGCCCAGGATGCCTGGAACGTCGGCGGCTGTGCTGCCGACCTGGATGGCTGTGGCTGCGGTGGTTGCTTTGAGCGTGACGTTTGCAGCGGCTAAGCTGCCAGTGAGAGTGACGTTGTCACTGGTTATGGTGAGGTCGCCCGTGGTCGTTGCCGATTGGGCAGAGTTCACCGTGACAGACTTATTAGCCGCGTTTGTGGACAGCGTAACGTTGTCGTTGCCAAAGTTAGCAGCGGTGTCAACGATGACATTGTTAGATGCCGAACTTAGGCGCACAGTTTGAGCGGAACCGGCGGAGGTTGTCGTTGTGACTTTACTGGTTCGCAAATTGCCAGCACCATCGTTCTCTGTCAGATAAATGGAGCCCGTACCACCCGCCGTGTTGGCGCCCAACACGCCCGTGCTTTGGGCTTTATAGAGTACGGGTGCGCTACTGCCACCCACGCCTGCACCAGCGGTGAGGTTAACGTTGGTACCACCGAGAGTGATGCCGGAACCACCCGTTTGGGTGATCACGCCAGCATTGCCTGAATTGATGTTCAGGGTACCAATGGTGGCCAATGAAGAAATAGCGCCGATGTCCGTGTTGTTTGTGGTGAGCCCACCTGCACCAATGTTGACAGTGGTTGCTGTGAACGCATTCAGATTGGTATCGCTGACCTGCACCGTACCGGCACCGGCACCAATGCCGACGGTTGCATTATTTGCAGCCAGGACGTTGATCGTGCCAACACCCGCATTTACCGCACCTGCGGTGGACAGCGTGGTCATGTTGTTGAAGTTGATGGTTTGGCCAGTTGCCGTGACCGAGCCACTGACGGAAATGACGGCGGGGGCGGTCAGGTTGGTGGTTCCGCCAGCTGACACTGCTCCGCCGACGTTGAGGTCTTTGGCAGATACCAGAGACAC
>JAYVPR010000139.1:0-2266 GCA_043757245.1 Polaromonas sp.
CCCGCAGCATTGTGATTGCTGCGGGTGCCAGGCCAGTCGTCCCGCCACTGCCAGGCCTGGAGCAGTCAGGGTACGTCACCAGCGACACCCTGTGGGACACCTTTGCCGAACTGGACGAGTTGCCGCGCCGACTGGTGGTGCTGGGTGGCGGGCCGATTGGCTGCGAGCTGGCCCAAGCCTTTGCGCGCCTTGGCTCAGCCGTGACGCAAGTTGAAATGGGCCAGCGGTTGATGACACGTGAGGACGAGGAAGTCTCGGCGCTGGCCGCCGCTGCACTCACCGCCAGTGGTGTGCAGGTGCTCACTGGCCATAAGGCCTTGCGCTGCGAAAACATACAGGGCATTAAAACCTTGGTGGTCGAGCATGCAGGACAGGAAACACGCATTGAATTCGACCAGTTGATCTGCGCTGTGGGCCGCGCTGCACGGCTGCAAGGCTACGGCCTTGAAGAGCTGGGTATCAAAACCGAAAAGACAGTGACGACCAACGAGTACCTGCAAACACTGTACCCCAACATTTATGCCGCAGGCGATGTGGCCGGGCCGTACCAGTTCACGCATGTGGCGGCGCACCAGGCCTGGTATGCGGCGGTCAACGCGTTATTTGGTGAGTTCAAGATGTTCAAGGCGGATTACTCAGTGATTCCATGGGCCACATTCATTGACCCCGAGGTGGCCCGCGTTGGCCTGAACGAGCAGGACGCCAGGGAAAAAGACATCGCTTTCGAGGTCACCCGCTATGGCCTGGATGATCTTGACCGCGCTATCGCAGACAGCGAGGCCCACGGTTATGTCAAGGTACTGACGGTGCCCGGCAAAGACACCATTTTGGGCGTGACGATTGTCGGTAGCCATTCCGCTGAGCTGCTGGCCGAGTTTGTGCTGGCCATGCGCCACGGTCTGGGTTTGAACAAGATCATGTCGACCATTCACACCTACCCCACCATGGCCGAGGCCAACAAATACGCTGCCGGCGAGTGGAAGCGCGCACATCAGCCCAAACGCCTGCTTGAATGGGTGCGGCGCTATCACGACTGGAAGCGGGGTTGAAATGAATCGATTTGACCTCTTGCCCCGTACCTTACTGGTGTTTTGCCTGGGCGTGTTGTCCGTACCTTTTGCACCGGCCCAGACACAGGCAAATGTCTTAATCACCCCCTTCTCCTCGGCCAGCAGCGACCAGCCACCTGCACCCTGGCGCGTGGTGGGCGTGCCCGGCGGCAAGATACCGCTGACCACTTACGCCATCGCTGACATGGACGGGCGAAAGGTGCTGCGGGTAGAGGCTGTCAAGTCCTATGGCAATCTGGTGCATGACCTGCCTGTGGCTCAGCCCGGCACTGGCAGTCAGCTGCGCTGGCACTGGCGGCTCGACGAGCCACTGCGCAATGCCGACCTGCGCCGAAAAGAAGGGGATGACAGCCCGCTGAAAGTATGCGCCCTGTTCGACATGCCTCTGGATAAACTGGGCCTGATCGAGCGCAACCTGCTGCGCATTGCACGCGGCGTCAGTGGCGAGAAGCTGCCATCGGCCACGCTGTGCTACGTGTGGGACTCCAAACTGGCGACAGGCACGCTGCTGCCCAATGCTTACACAAAGCGCGTGCGCCTGATCGTGGTCAACAGCGGCGAGCAACGCCTGGGCCAATGGGTCAGCCATGAGCGAGACCTGGCTGCTGACTTCAAACGCGCGTTTGGTGAAGAAAGCGATGTCTTGCCGCCGCTGCGGGCGGTGCTGGTCGGGGGTGATGCCGACAACACAGGTGGTCAGAGCCTGGGGTGGGTGGGCGATATAACGCTTGGGCTACAGCCCTGAAAGAGACCCCAATTCACTCATGGAATCACTTCCCGATCTGCGCATCCCGGCGCTGCTGCTCCATCGCCTTGCGTTCAACGCAAACCGGATGGTTCACGAAAGCGGGTTTGGCACACTGGTCGCGCATGCATATTTGAAAGCCTATCAGTATCCGGTCTTCACAGGCCTGACGGGGGTTGCTGGCAATGCTGGTCTGCGCTGGTGCAGCAGCAGCGCGACTCTCAGCAGCTGGCATTGCCGTGGTGGCAAGTACGCTGTCAGCAGGGACTGACTGGATAACATTTTTCTCGGGTGCCAGTTTGGCCAGTCTGTCTTTTTCGATGGCTGCCTTTCTGGCTGTAGCCTGTGCCAGAGCGGCTTTTGAGGCAGCTGTTGCAGGAGTGGGCGCTGCAGGGGCTGAGGCAGCAGATGCCGTCGCCAGAGTTGAATTAATGCCGACTGCGCTGGCCGG
>JAYVPR010000140.1:0-8259 GCA_043757245.1 Polaromonas sp.
TTGAGAAAAATGGCTCAAAATTTGGCGCAGCGCAAACAAAAATATAGGTGCTACGCCAACGTCACATTAAAACTTGATTTGATCCGCGTTTCCCTAACGAATATAGATACCTAGCCGCAAGGCACAATCGGGGTTTGCCAGAACAGCGCCCCTAATTACAAATCTATTTTGTCTGATCAAAGCCTTGCGCGACTTTACGCACGACCCGGTTTTTTACTACGCCGCGCACATCAAATATCCACCGCTGTTTTTGAAGACGAGTGCCGCACCGTTGGGCTGACACCCGCGCAGTTTGGCGTACTCACCGTACTGCAGGCGTCCCCCGGCCTGGATCAGTCCAGCCTGGCGCGAGCATTGGGCTTCGACAAAGTCACGGTGCTGCGAGTGTTGCGCGGCCTGGAAGCACGCGGGCTGGTCAATCGCTCACCGGCAACAGGCAACAAGCGCAGTTTGTCAGTAGCGCTCTCGCCAGAAGGCGTAAAGCTGCTTAAACAATCACAAAAGCCCGCAGAACGCGCCTACAACCGACTGATGACGCCGTTGTCACAGGAGCAGCAGGCGCAATTTGTGCTCTTGCTGATGGAGTTGACACAAGGACTTGAAGGCCGGGCGCGGGCTGCATTTGTGCCGCCAGCACTTGACTAGCAGTCTGTCGGACTTAAGAGTCGTTGGCTGCTAGAAAATTCGGGACGCGCTGAAAAATTCAAGCGTTACACGCTTCAATGCCCCACTTGGCAAGCGCTGCATCGTCCGTTGTCCGCGCATCCACCCAGCGAGCGCCCTCGGGGGTTTGCTCTTTCTTCCAGAACGGCGCCTGGGTTTTCAGGTAGTCCATCAAAAACTCGCATGCCTTGAAGCTTTCGGCTCTGTGTGCAGAAGTTACCGCCACCATCACCACCTGATCCAGCGGCTGCAAAAGCCCCACCCTATGAATGACTCGTACGCCAAAAATATCGAAGCGTTTCAAGGCTTCGTCAATCATGGCGTCAATCGCTTTTTCGGTCATGCCGGAGTAGTGCTCAAGCTCCATGCTGCTGACGTTTTGGCCGTCATTACGGTCACGGACAGTACCCGTGAAGGTGCAGATAGCTCCGATGCGTTTGTCGTTTTGACGGAGCGCCTCAACCTCAACAGCCAGGTTGAAGTCTTCGGCCTGGATAAACACACGGCCAGGCATGTCACCCCCCCGTCACGGGAGGGAAAAACGCCACTTCGCAGCCGGGCGATAGCAATGCGCTCTCATCGCTCATCACTTGTCCAACAGCCATACGTACCGCCCTGCCCCGGCTGAGGCAAGCGTAGGCGGCACCGATTGCCAACAACTCATCGCGCAGACCTGCGAGTGTGGTGGCGGCGGTTTCACGTCGCTCGCTGGCTTGACCGATGGCCTCACGTATCGAGGCGAAGTACTTGATGGTCACGTGCATGCTTTGCCTTTCAGAACACTTTCACGACATGAGAGATGAAAACGGGATGAACTGCACCACATCACCATGAGCAATGGTTCTGCCTGCCGGATTATCAACCAGGCCGTCGGCCCAGACGGCAGACGTCAGCACGCCTGAGCTTTGGTTGTCAAACAAGTCCAAACCACCTGCCGAATTACGTTTTACACGCAAGAATTCCCGCCGTTTATCGGCTTTAGGCCAATTAAAATGGGCGCAAGCAGCTATGCAATCAGGCGCAAGTTGCGTTGCACCTTGCAGCTTGCGAATGAAAGGTCTGACCAACAACAGGAAGGTCACAAAGCTGGACACCGGGTTACCCGGCAGGCCAATGAAGTGGGCCTTGTCAACCTTGCCGTAAGCAAAGGGTTTGCCAGGCTTGATGGCGATTTGCCACAAATTGAGCTGACCCAGTGCTTGCACGGCCGGTTTGATGTGGTCCTCTTCACCCACTGAAACGCCACCGCTGGTCAAAATTAAATCGTGCGCTTGACTGGCGCCTCGTAAGGCTGCGATGGTGGCTTCCAGTTTGTCAGGCACGATACCGATGTCCGTCACCCTGCAGCCCAGGCGCTGCAACAGCGCCCGTAAAAAGAACCGGTTGGAGTTGTAAATCGCGCCCGGCTTCATGTCGCCAGGTGCCACATCGCCCGGCATCACCAGCTCATCGCCAGTTGAAAACAAGGCCACCCGCACAGGCGCGGCTACCAGCAGCTTGTCAAAGCCGATACTGGCTGCCAGTCCAATAGATTCAGGGGCTAGCAGCTCCCCTTTATATAGCACAGTACGGCCTGCTGTCACGTCTTCACCACGCCTGCGAATCCACTGACCGGCTTTCGGCTCGGCGCGAATACAAACGCTACCCGGCTCTGGCGTGCTGCAGTTTTCCTGCATGACCACGGCATCTGCGCCGACAGGAATGGGGGCACCAGTGAAAATACGTGCCGCTGACATCGCGCCCAGCACAGTGCCACTGCTACCCGCGGCTATGCGCTGGTTGACTTGCAAAACCGTCGCCATATTGGCCCAATCGGCGCTGCGCACGGCGTAGCCGTCCATGGCGCTGTTGTCGTGCGCGGGCACATCCAATGCGGCCACCACGTCGCCAGCCAACACGTGGCCATCGGCATCAAAAGTTGAGACTGTTACCGGCTTGTCCAAAGCCGAAGCATAGCCAAGCAGCTCAGCCAGCGCCTCATCAAGTGGCTTGAGAGGTTCGCGTAGCGGGGAAGTTTGGCGCGGTGCAGCGGCTAGCATCATTCGAAAACGTAAACAAAACGCTCTTGCGCACTGAGCAAATAGTCAACCACTGCTTCTGGGTCATTGAGGTTGAGCACCGGGCGCTGGGTGGCGTGGGGCAGCTGGTCAGGCGCGTCAGTGGCAATCGCCACAATGAAATCGTCATCCATGTAGCGCGCTGGTTTGCCAGCGTACTCCGATGTGGGCGCTCGCCAGACTTCAATCTTCAGCAAGTCACTGTCTTTGAAGCCCTCAACCAGCACCCAGTCCACACCGTCATACAGCTCGGCAATCATCTGGTGAACGGTCATTGCGGATGGTTTTTCAAATTCGCGCATCAGCGCAAAGCGGTTGCTTGATGCCACCACGACCTCAAAAGCACCCGCTGCGCGGTGGCGGTGTGTGTCTTTGCCCGGGCGGTCAATATCAAAGCTGTGGTGCGCATGCTTGACGACAGACACCCGCAGGCCGCGTTTTTTTAGCGCCGGAATCAATTGCTCGACCAGCGTGGTTTTACCCGAACCGGAGTACCCGGCAAACCCGACCACGTTCATGCTTTGGCTTTCAAGGATTGGAAATTGCTATTAATTAAGGAGCAAATTACACCCGTATTCATTGGCATAGAGATCGATTTAATGCGCATTTTTAGCGATATACGACTTGATTTGAACCACATCGACAGGCATCAGTGTGACGCGCTTGGGCAGCGCTTCAATGCCCTCAAACTGAGGCGGACGCGGCGGCAACCGGCCCAGCGCTTCTTCAATGGTTTCGGCAAATTTTATCGGCAGCGCAGTCTCTAACACGATCATCGGCACGCCAGGCTGCATATGCTCGCGCGCAACCTTCACGCCATCAGCGGTGTGGGTGTCGATGACGTCATTGAACTGCGCATATACATTCTGGATGGTGGCCAGGCGGTCGGCATGGGTGCTTTTTCCGCTCAGGAAACCGTAAGTAGCAGCGGCAGATTTAAACGCATCGCTGGCGCTCAAATCAAAGCTGCCTTTGGCATTGAGCTGGTCATGAAACAACGCCTTGGTCTGCACAGCATCGCGGCCCGTCAAATCAAACACAAAGCGCTCAAAGTTCGACGCTTTGGAAATGTCCATCGACGGGCTGGAGGTCTCGTAGGTGTCACCGCTGCCCCGAACGCGGTAGATACCGGTATGAAAGAACTCGTCCAGCACGTTGTTTTCATTCGTAGCCACGACCAACTTGTCAATTGGCAAACCCATCATGCGGGCGACATGGCCAGCGCAGACGTTACCGAAGTTGCCAGAGGGAACAGTGAAAGAGACTTGACGTGCCCCCACGCTTGTCGCTTCGCGTACTACGCTGCCCCCCGAGGGGGCTAATTTTCCTAGGGGCGGCCCGTCGGAAAATTGCAGCGCTTCGTTCGATGTCGCTTGAAAGTACCCTGCAAAGTAATAAACCACTTGCGCCATCAGGCGCGCCCAATTGATGGAATTGACAGTGCCGATTTTGTACTTGCGCTTGAACTCCAGATCATTCGACACCGCCTTGACGATATCCTGGCAATCGTCAAAAACACCTTCGATGGCAATGTTGTGAATATTCTCGTCTTGCAAACTGAACATCTGCGCCTGCTGAAACGGGCTCATCCGCCCTTGCGGCGACGTCATGAAGACCCGCACACCGCGCTTGCCGCGCATGGCGTATTCAGCCGCGCTGCCCGTGTCGCCGCTGGTCGCACCAAAAATATTCAGCTCTTCACCACGCCGCGCTAATTCGTATTCAAACAAATTGCCCAGCAACTGCATCGCCATGTCTTTAAAAGCCAGCGTGGGGCCGTTCGACAGAGCCTCAAGGTACAGACCGGGTTCAAGCGGGCGCAGAGGCACGATGGCCGCCGTGCCAAACACTTCTTGCGTGTAGGTTTTGCGGCAAATCGCTTTTAAATCCGCAGCGGGAATGTCATCGATATACAGCGACAGCACTTCAAATGCCAGATCAGCGTAGGGCAAACTGCGCCACGCTTCAAGCATGGTGGGCGTGACTTGCGGATAGTGATCAGGCAAATACAACCCGCCATCGGGCGCCAGGCCTTCGAGCAGAATGTCACAAAATTGTCTAGGCGCGTATTGGGCGGTTGAGTCGCCACGGGTGGAGAGATAGTTCATGTCGGGCGTATCAAGCCAGCTCTTCCTTGCGAATCCGCACAATCGGCGCGAGCACGGTGCTCAAAGCCTGCATCTGCACCAGCGCTTCGTTCATCCTGGCCTCAATGCAGTCATGCGTCAGGATGATGAGATCTGTTTGTGTGGCGCCCTCGCCGCCTACCTCATCGGCCTCGCGCTGCAACACAGCGTCAATGCTGATGCCTGCCTTGGCCAGGATGCTGGTCACGTTGGCCAAAACACCGGCCTCGTCTGCAACATTCAGACGCAGGTAATAGCTGGTCACGACTTCGCCCATCGCCAGCACGGGGGTATTGCTCATCGCGTTGGGCTGGAAGGCCAAATGCGGTACGCGTTGCGCAGCGTCAGCGCTGTGCAAGCGGGCGATATCGACCAGGTCGGCAATCACAGCGCTGGCGGTGGGCTCGCTGCCTGCGCCTTTGCCATAGTAAAGCGTGGTGCCGACAGCATCGCCATGCACCATGACTGCGTTCATCGCGCCTTCGACGTTGGCAATCAAGCGCTTGGCTGGCACCAGTGTCGGGTGAACGCGCAGCTCAATGCCGTTGTCAGTCTTTTTGGTGATGCCTAACAACTTAATACGGTAGCCGAGCTGCTCGGCATACTTGATGTCGGTTGCACCCAGCTTGGTAATGCCCTCAACATAGGCTTTGTCGAACTGCACCGGCACGCCGAACGCCATGGCGGACATCAGCGCTGCTTTGTGCGCTGCATCAACGCCTTCAATGTCAAAAGTCGGGTCTGCTTCAGCGTAGCCCAGCGCCTGTGCTTGTTTTAAGACGACGTCAAAGTCGAGGCCCTTGTCACGCATCTCGCTCAAAATAAAGTTGGTTGTGCCATTGATGATGCCGGCGATCCATTGAATGCGGTTGGCGCTCAGGCCCTCGCGCAGAGACTTGATGATGGGAATGCCGCCTGCCACGGCCGCTTCAAAGGCAACCATCACGCCCTTGCGGCTGGCAGCAGCGAAAATCTCGGTCCCGTGTACCGCCAGCAGCGCCTTGTTGGCTGTCACCACATGCTTGCCAGCCTCAATCGCCTCCAGCATCAGCTGCCTGGCGATGCCATAGCCGCCGATCAGCTCGATGACGATGTCAATTTCGGGGTTGGCAATCACCGCTCTGGCGTCGTTCACTACTTTGACATCAGGCCCAACCACGGCTTGCGCACGGGCGGTGTCCAGGTCGGCGACCATGGTAATTTCAATACCCCTCCCTGCACGGCGAACAATCTCGCTCTGGTTACGCTGCAAAACACTGAACACGCCACTGCCCACAGTGCCGATACCCAAAAGGCCTACTTGAATCGATTTCATATACTTTTTAACTACTAAATAAGGCTGATTATGGTCATAGAACCAATAAAATTACGATCGAGCAGCTACCAATTTAATAGCAACCGAACTGGCTGCATGACTTGCTGGTTTAACCGGTGATTGGCTTACGCGATTGCGGTAGGACTCCAAGAACCTGGCGATACGACCAATAGCCTCGCGCAAGTCGTCTTCATGTGGCAAAAACACAATACGAAAATGGTCAGGACTACGCCAGTTAAAGCCTGTGCCCTGCACCAGCATCACCCGCGTTTCTCTCAAGACTTCCAGAAAAAACTGGCGGTCGTCCTTGATCGGGTACATGACCGGGTCCAGTTTGGGAAACATATACAGCGCCGCCACAGGCTTGACACACGTCACACCCGGGATGGCGGTGATCAGCTCATACGCCAGGTCGCGCTGGCGGCGCAGGCGGCCGCCTTCGCAGGTTAAATCATTAATGCTCTGGTAGCCGCCGAGTGCCGTTTGAATCGCCCACTGGCCCGGCACGTTAGAGCACAGCTTCATGTTGCTGAGCATATTCAGGCCTTCGATATAGTCGCTAGCTGCGCGCTTGTCACCTGACACGACCAGCCAGCCCGCGCGGTAGCCGCAGCTGCGGTAGCTCTTGCTCAGTGAGTTGAAGGTCAACGTCAGCACATCGGTTGACAGGCTGGCAATAGCCGTGTGCTTCACATCGTCATACAGCACCTTGTCATACACCTCGTCGGCCAGAATCACCAGGCCGTGCTCGCGCGCGATGCTGACGATGCCCATCAGCAATTCATCGGAGTACAAAACGCCTGTGGGGTTGTTTGGGTTGATGACCACAATTGCTTTGGTGCGCGGCGTGATTTTGGCGCGTATGTCGGCCAGGTTGGGCATCCAGCCGTCGGCCTCGTCACACAGGTAATGCACGGGCGTACCGCCTGACAGGCTGGTAGCGGCCGTCCACAGCGGGTAATCCGGCATGGGCAGCAGCAATTCGTCGCCGTTGTCCAGCAGTGCGTTGGTGGCCATGGTGATCAACTCGCTCGCGCCATTGCCCAGGTAAATATCGTCCAGCGTGACAGCGCTGATGCCCTGCTTTTGCGTCTCGTGCATCACCGCCTTGCGTGCCGCAAAAATACCTTTGCTGTCAGAGTAACCCGCCGAATTGGGCAGGTTGCGAATCATGTCCTGCTGAATTTCTTCAGGTGCATCAAAACCAAACACAGCCAGATTGCCCAGGTTCAATTTGATGATTTTTTGGCCTTCATCTTCCATCTGGCGCGCAGCGTCCATGATGGGCCCGCGAATGTCGTAAAGCACGTTGGCCAGCTTGGCAGATTTGGTAATGGGTTTCATACAGGGGTTCCTCAGACGATTCCAGTGAGCGGAACTTATAATTTGACCACATAAACGCTGCCGTTCTCCCACCAATTCCAGTCCACAGATGAAATTACAACCCGACCGCCTAGACGTGCAATCCATACTGGGTTATGGCCCCGGCTGGGTCGGCTTGGGCCACAACGGCGTGGCTGAAAAAATCGAGCGCAGCATTGTGATTGGCTCGCGCGGTGAAAAGTTTGAGTGGCATTGCACGCGTTTTGAAGACCTGACGGAAGAGCACTTCACGCAACTGGTTGCCACCCAGCCAGAACTGGTGATTTTCGGCAGCGGCGCTCGCCTGCGCTTCGCGCCGCCCGCTTTGATGCGCGCCTTGATGCAAAAGCGCATTGGGATTGAAACCATGGACACGCTAGCGGCCTGCCGTACTTACAACGTTCTGGCGGGGGAAGGCAGGCAAGTGATTGCAGCATTGCTGATTGAAGCTGAAGGCTAAGCCATTCCAGCTTTCAGGGTAAAATCTAGGGTTGCGCAGGTTGGGCCAGCTCCGACAGCACAGAGGCTCATCACAATCACTACTCCCAGGGTCCTACCAGTATGGCAGTCGTCGTCAATAAACTCCTCCCAGAATTTGAAGCGAACGCCACAGGCGGCGTAAAAGTTTCCAATCAGTCCCATGTGGGCAAAGTGGTGGTTCTGTACTTTTATCCAAAAGATAACACCCCAGGCTGTACTACTGAAGCCATGCAGTTTCGCGACCGTTACAAGGATT
>JAYVPR010000141.1:0-2251 GCA_043757245.1 Polaromonas sp.
AAAATTGTTGCCGCATCGCTGGCAGCCCACTTCACTTTAACTGCAACCCTGTGCCATCAAGGCACCAGCGCCGTCAACGTGTGTTGCCCACCCGCTTACTTTTCTTTAATCAATATCCAATGCGAAACGGTATTAGATAAACCGATATTAGGGTTACCACTCATGTTATTCAACTTTATCTTTATGATTGTGGTTATTCACAATAGTGATAAATTGAGCGTATGCCATTCAAACTACCCGTCAAGCCCCCTAATTTCCGAACGCTGGATCTGAACCTGCTGCGCGTGTTTGACGAAGTCATGGCTGAGCGCAGCCTGACACGCGCGGCGCGCAATCTGTCGTTGACTCAGCCTGCCGTCAGCAACGCGCTTCGGCGCTTGCGGGACACCCTAGGCGATGAGCTGGTCGTGCGTGAGGGCCAGGGGATGGTGCCCACGCCGCGCGCGCTTAGCATTTGGCCTACCGTGCGTGAGGCGCTTGGCCAACTACAGGCATCGCTTGCACCCAGCAACTTCGAGCCCGCACATGCCACCACCACTTTTGTGCTGGCGATGGCCGATGCCACTGCTGCTGAGCTGATGCCCGGCCTGATTGACATTTTGGAGCGTGAAGCGCCCGGCGTTTCCATGCGGGTGGTGCCGCTGACCACCCGCGACCCGCGCCGCCTGCTGGACGAAGCCACCGCCGACCTGGCGGTGGGCCATTTTCCGTCGGTGCTGGCTGACCTGGTGGTGCGCGCCCAGGGCGATGAGGCGGTGGCCTTTGCGCACCAGCGCCTTTACGACGGCCAGTACGTGTGCGTGATGCGAGCTGGTCACCCGCTGGCGCGAGGCCCGCTGACACTCGACAAATTTTGCGCTGCACGTCACATGCTGGTCAGCTTTTCAGGTCGGCCGTACGGCTTCATTGACGAATCCCTCGCCGCGCTCGGACGCAAGCGCCAAGTGGTGCTAACGGTAAACCAGTTCTTCACTGCAGGCAGGGTGGTGGCCAACTCAAATCTGTTGACGGTGCTGCCGCAGCATTTCGTCAGCGTCACGGGTATCGCGGACCAGCTGGTGCTGCGGCCTTTGCCGTTTGATGTTGCACCAGTTCATGTCGATGCTGTGTGGCACAGCCGCATGCAGCTGCAAAGCGCCCATCTGTGGTTGCGCCAAGCCATCGTGCACGCATCAAAAAAGGCTTTTAGTCCAATAAAATCGAGCGCCAATAGCTACTGATTTAATAGCATTTTGAAGCCAGTCAATACCCGCTGCCAGCTGGCAATGTCTGGGGCAGCGCTTTGAAACGGCCAGCCAGTGCGCTGGTGTGTTTGGCCAGCAAACTGGCGTCCAGCCCCACCGCTACAAACAGCGCGCCCATTTCAAGGAACTGTTTTGCCAACACTTCATCAGTCGACAAAATACCAGCGGCTTTACCTGCCCGGTTGATGCGGCCAATAGCATCAACCATGGCCGCTTGGACGGTGGGGTGTGCCAGCTGGCCCACATAGCCCATAGAGGCTGACAAATCCGCCGGGCCAATAAAGATGCCATCGATACCTTCCACAGCAGCAATCGCATCCAGGTTGTCCAATGCGGTTTGAGACTCAGCCTGCACCAGCAAACACACTTGTGCATTGGCTTCAATCGCATAGCGTGGGTAGCGGCCAAAGCGTGAAGCGCGTGCGCCGGCCATACCGCGAATACCACCCTTGCCATCATCTTGCGGGTAGCGCGCCGCGCGCACCAGCGCCTGGGCTTGTTCAGCGGTATCAACCATCGGTATCAACAAAGTGGTCGCACCCAAATCAAGATACTGTTTGACCAGCATCTCACCCACATGGCCATGGCCCATCGGCAGGCGTGCAATCGCGTGGCATGCAGGATAGGCGGCAATGGTTTGCAGTTGCTGCAGCACGCTGCGCAAGTCGTTGGGCGCATGCTCACCATCTATCAGCAGCCAGTCAAACCCCGCGCCCGCGCAAATCTCGGTTGAGTAACTGTTGGCCAAGCTTAGCCACAGGCCAATTTGCGGTTGTTTGTTTTGAAGTGCCAGTTTGAAAGGGTTGATGGGTGTTTGCATGGTGTTCGTTTTAAGTTTTGAGATCAAACAGGGCAGATCAATTTAACTTCGGGAAAGTAAGTTTTGTAGCGCGCCGCATCGCGGGTCAGCAGTGTCCAGTTTTCAGCCTGAGCTTGTGCGCCGATGAAAAAGTCTGGCAGCACGCCGGTTTTTGCGTCTTTGCGCTGGCGGTAGGTCCAGAAGGCTT
>JAYVPR010000142.1:0-2249 GCA_043757245.1 Polaromonas sp.
TTAAAAAGCGTTTGGAGGCGACGGTTGGGTGGCTCAGCACGTCAATCGCGCTTTTCTGCAAGTCAACGCCTGTCAGGTCAATGGGTTTGACAGTACGGGACAGACTTTTAACGTCGCGGTGCATTTTTGGGGGCTTGCCGAGTAAAACTTCCATCGGCATATCCACCGGCGTATCTGAATCAGCATCAGTCAACACCAGTTGCCGCTCCTCAGTTGCCACACCAATCACCGCAAACGGGCAGCGTTCACGCTCACAAAATGCGCTGAACTGGGGCAGTGACTCGGGCGCAATCGCCATCACATAGCGTTCCTGGCTTTCGTTTGACCAGATTTCTTTGGGCGATAAGCCGCTTTCTTCAAGCGGTACGGCGCGCAGGTCAAACCGTGCGCCCCGCCCTGCGTCATTCGTCAGCTCGGGGAACGCGTTCGACAAACCGCCCGCGCCCACGTCGTGAATCGCCAAAATCGGATTCGCCTGACCCAGCTGCGCGCACTGGTTGATGACCTCTTGCGCACGCCGCTCAATCTCGGGGTTCCCGCGTTGAACGGAATCAAAATCGAGCTGCGCTGCGTTGGTACCGGTGGCCATCGAGCTGGCCGCGCTACCGCCCATACCGATGCGCATGCCCGGCCCGCCGAGCTGGATCAACAGCGTACCCGCCGGGAAGAGGATTTTCTTCGTCAGCTCGGCATCAATCGTGCCCAAACCGCCTGCAATCATGATGGGCTTGTGGTAACCCCAGCGCTGGCCGCTAATTGTTTGCTCGTATTCACGAAAGTAACCGTTGAGGTTGGGCCGACCAAATTCGTTGTTAAACGCTGCGCCGCCCAAAGGGCCTTCAGTCATGATTTGCAACGGGCTGGCAATGTGCTCTGGCTTGCCGTAATTGCCATCAAACAGCTTCGACACCGTGAAACCCGTTAAACCCGCCTTGGGTTTGGAGCCACGCCCGGTCGCGCCTTCGTCACGTATTTCGCCGCCTGCGCCGGTCGATGCGCCAGGGAATGGCGAAATCGCTGTGGGGTGGTTGTGGGTTTCCACCTTCATCAGGACGTGGGTCAGCACATCACTTGAAGCGCTATATTTTTGATAGCCAATTAGATCCGAATCTATTGGGATAGAGGCTGATTTAATGCCTAAAATAGCGTTTTTTGCGGTGAAAATCTGCCTTTTCGACCCCTCCATGACCGAAGCGTTGTCTGAATAGGCCACCACCGTATGCTGGGGATTCAACTTCTCGGTGTTGCGGATCATGCCAAACAAGCTGATGCCTTGGGCGACACCGTCAATCGTGAAGTCGGCGTTGAAAATTTTGTGGCGGCAGTGCTCGCTGTTGGCTTGGGCGAACATCATCAGTTCAACGTCGGTCGGGTTGCGTTTGAGCTGTGTGAAGGCGTTAACCAAATAGTCGATTTCGTCCACGGCGAGTGCCAGGCCAAACTCGGCGTTGGCGGCTTCTAGCGCGACTTTGCCGCCCGCAAGCACATCGATAGTTTGCAACGGCGCGGCTTGCAGCTCAGTAAACAAACCTGCGGCTTGGGCCCGGTCTGCCATCACGCTCTCGGTCATGCGGTCATGCAGCAGCGCCGCGACCTGCGTGCGTTGGTCATCCGTCAAGGCGGCTTTGCCGAAAAGGCCAGACTTCAAAGCCACGCTGTACTCGGTGATGCGCTCGATACGTTTGACTGACAAGCCGCAGTTATGGGCAATGTCGGTGGCTTTGGACGCCCAGGGGGATACCGTCCCCAAACGCGGCGAGACGATAAAAACGGCTTCCTCAAGCTTTTTTCCGGTCTGCGGTTTACAAGGTTCACCGTAACTCAGCAGCGCAGCGAGTCGGGTTTTTTCTTCCGGCTTAAGGGGGTGATCGGTGGCTACCAGATGCACGAACCTGGCGCTGATGCTGGTGATTTTGCTGTCAATGACTTGGAGCCGGGGCAGAAGCTGCCGTGCGCGGAAGTCGCTGAGTGCAGAAATAGGTGCATAAACAGAGCCAGCGCCATTCGGCTCGCCCTCAAAAGTGGTCAGGTGCAGTGTCACGGTGGGGGTAGCCTGTGGAAGGTGGGCAAGGCTAAGATTTTAACCTTGCACCCACGCCGCACGCGGCTGCTGTAGCAGTGGGATAATCTTCCCATGACGATTACCTACAAAGACGCAGCAGGCATTGACGGTATGCGGGTGGCGGGCAAACTGGCTTCTGAAGTGCTGGACTACCTCACGCCTTTCATCAAACCGGGCTTGACGACCA
>JAYVPR010000143.1:0-2245 GCA_043757245.1 Polaromonas sp.
CCCACAAGCTCGCACGCATGGTGTACTTCATGTTGACTCGTGGTGAAGAATTCGTCGATCAGGGGCAGCAGCGCTACGAAGAGCAGCAGCTTGCGCGCAGCAGCGCTGCTCTCAAACGACGGGCCACAACACTTGGCTTTGTGATCACCCCAGTGGTTGCATGAACCTGAAAATCCGGCCCAGGGAGTTTTGTTTCTTGTGAGCCATCGCGAAGGCGGGAATGACGTTCTGAAGGGAGCTGGGCAGTCACCATAAACCAGGCTCAAAAATCCTGGCTTGCATCATTTCCACGGTTTTTCAGGCATCAACACGGCACGCACGCTGGGCGATGCTTCAATGGCGTCGATTTTGGCCATCAGATCATCGCGGCGCTGGGTAAATTCATGGTTGTCTTCGGTCAGGTCGCTGGTCGTAGCATCCACAAACTGGACGGGGCGCTTGGTGCCAAACGACATTTGGTTGAGCCGGGTCTTGAGCGCTTCGGTCACCTCATCGGCAGAAATGGGCACCAGAGTGGCCTGCCAGATGGCAATATGAAAGTTAAAAGTGTTGGGTTGACCCAATTTGTCTGACGCGCGGATGCCGGCCGTCAAAATTTGTGTGGACAGTAGCGACAGCGTGTTCCTGCTGATTGGGCCTTCGATCAGGATCATGAAATGACCATCCTCAAGGCGGGCGGCAGTGTCAATGTCGCGTGCCACCCGGTTGAGCACCATCCCCAAGTGCCTAAGCATGGCGTTTTGTTTTTCCGGGCTCAGCGTGCTCATTAGCTGGGCGTAGTTGATCCAGCGCAGCATGATGACCCCGCAGCCCAGCTTGAGTTGGGTGGCACGCCTGAGCATTTGCGGCAGGCGAATCAGGGCAACGTGCTCTTGTATCAGGCCTGAGGCGGCATCTGAGGTGCTCAGTGCGGCAGCCAGCTCTGACGAGAGCAGCGCTGCGCGGCTACGCCAGACTAATGCCATAACAAGCCACGCCAGCCCCACCTGCGTTAAAAACAAACTGGCAACCACTGCGAACTCAACATGTGCCAGCCAGCCATAGCTGTAGGCCAGGCGTGACGCGCCTGCCGCAGCTATGGGTAACAAGCCCGCCAGTAACCAAAGGTTCCCACGCGTCCCGCGCAAACTGAGCCAAAGTACCAAAGCGACGACGACCGATAAAACAAATAAAGCCCAAGCATTGAAAAAATTGCGCTGTATTTGATCAACGCTTATCAGCCTGAACAAAGCCAGTCCAAGGCTGACCAGTGCCACTAGGCAGAGCGTACGGTAAACCGGTTTGCTGATGTCTTTGGCGTGGCTGGCTTGCGTAAAAAACCAGCAGCCAGCAGCCATGGCAAGCAGGGGTGCAGTCCATTGCATAGCTTGGGTCAGGTACACGCTGTCAGGCCATATCTGCCAGCCGCCAAAACCCATCTGCACGAGGTAATGGAACAAGGTTGCCGCCACAAAGGCCGCCAGTGAAATAAAGACCGTGTTGCGCGCCACGGCAAAAGCAGCCATGCAGGCCAGAAGCAGCGTCCCAAACATACCCAGCATCAGGCCGAGCAAGATACCCACCCATCCTGCGTCATCAGCAAAATCCGCTTGGCTCATCAGCTCTGGCCGTTCAGCCACAGGTGAGTGATGCTCAAAGCGCATATAAAAGGTTTTGTCAAAGTTACTGGTTACCACCTCAAAACTGGGTCTTCGGGTGCTGCGGGTCCACGCGCTATGCGCAATCGATGCACCAGCCGACTGCAGAGGCCAAAAACCATTGGCATTCACGTCGTAAAGGCTGACTTTTTGAACTGTCAGGCGCGGGATGCGAATAATCCAGCTTTGTGGTGCTGCTGTAGCAGCCAATGTGAATTTAAGCCACACATCGCGGCCGGTGGTGGTGGGTAAGACTGTTTTCGCCGAATAGGGTGTAAACACCCAGAGTTCTGGATTGACCAAAAAGGCGTCTGGCAAGGTTGGTGAAGCAATCGACGGGGCACTGACCCATTGCAGCGGTTGACTCAAGGCAGGCTGAGCAGTCTTGCTGTGAGGATGGGAAAACTCTTGTGCCTGCGCTCCACCAAAAGGCAGTAAAAATAATAATAAAGTAACGAGGTGACGCATGTGTGATGAAGGTTCGCCAAAAAGCAGACGCGATTGTATTGAGCTAGTTTCAACCTGGGGATGTGAATTACCCGTCTGTGCAATATCTCACACTATCCGCACAGTAAGCGCTTAAAGTGTGCGATTTACGCAATTTTCGA
>JAYVPR010000144.1:0-2241 GCA_043757245.1 Polaromonas sp.
CATCACGGCAGCGCTCAAAGGGCGTAGCATCTCGGCCCTGGTCAGCCATTGGCGTGAGCACGACGCCTTTGCCCGCGCTGTTCTTTTGCTGCCGGGCTCGCCCGGCATCATGAAAATCCAGGCGGCGGATGCTTTTGGCATGACGGGCAATTTTTTGATCCGCAGCCGCCACGCCTGGTTGGACCGCGAGACACTGGTGTTATCGGTCGATGCGCCGTCGGATGAATGGTCCAACTTCAGCGGGCAGTTTCGGGCGACCGAGCGCTATGCCCAAGACATTCAAGGCCTGATCCACACCCTGCGCCAGCAGTATGGGCCGCTGCCCCTGACCCTGGTGGGCACCAGCGAAGGCAGCGTCTCCGCCTATTACGCCGCCAAGGCCATCGGCGAGCCGCAAACCAAGGTGATCTTCAGCGCCTCGCTGTTTCAGGGCATCCGCAATTCGCACGGGCTAAACACCTTGAACTTTGACGACTTTAAATTCCCGACCCTGTGGGTGCACCATGCCGACGACCCGTGCCGCGTCACGCCCTACTTGCAGGCCCAACAGCACGCCGGGAAAACCCGCTCTCCCCTCATCACCGTGCGCTCGAGCAGCGCTGGACGCGGGGAAGCATGCAAAGCCTTCACCCAGCACGGCTTTGTCGGCATGGAAGCCGAGACCGTGCGGGCGATTAAGGTCTGGGTGGTGCAGGGCGTGGTGAGCGACGTGCAAGGGCCCTAATCAGGCGCTCAGGCGCAGGGCGGCGCAGATGGCCGGGCAAAACTAGGGGAAAATCGACCCCGATCCCATCAAACCCTTTGACACGCGCAGGGCGAGCAGTGTTAATGGATCAATTTGAATCAAAGGTTTCCCCCATGTTCCCGAAAAACACTTGGTATGTCGCCTGCACGCCGGACGAAATTGACGAAAAACCACTGGGCCGAAAAATATGCGGCGAGAGCATCGTGTTTTATCGCGGTGCGCAGGGTCAAGTTGCCGCGCTGGACGATTTTTGCCCGCACCGGGGTGCGCCGCTGTCGCTGGGCACGGTGACCGAGGGTAAGCTGGTCTGCGGCTACCACGGGCTGGAGATGGGTTGCGACGGCAAAACCATTGCCATGCCGGGTCAACGCGTGCGCGGCTTCCCCGCCATTCGCAGCTACCCGGTGGTCGAGCGCCATGGCTTTGTTTGGGTCTGGACGGGCGACGCGGCATTGGCCGACGAGTCAAAAATCAAACACCTTGAGTGGCATGACAACCCTGATTGGGCCTACGGCGGCGGTCTGTTTCACATCGCCTGCGACTACCGCCTGATGATCGACAACCTGATGGACTTGACGCACGAGACCTATGTGCATTCGACCAGCATCGGACAAAAAGAGATTGACGAAGTGCCGTGCAAAACCACGGTGGAGGGCGATCAGGTCATCACCAGCCGCTTCATGGAGAACATCACCGCGCCACCGTTCTGGAAGATGGCGCTGCGCGGCAATAACCTGGCCGACGATGTGCCGGTGGACCGCTGGCAGATTTGCCGCTTCACGCCGCCGAGCAACGTGATGATTGAAGTGGGCGTGGCCCACGCAGGCAAGGGCGGCTACGACGCGCCGCCCGAGCACAAGGCCTATAGCGTGGTGGTGGACTTCATCACGCCTGAAACGGCAACGTCGATTCACTACTTCTGGGGCATGGCGCGCAAGTTCAACCCCAAAGACAAGGCGCTCACCGCCAGCATCCGCGAAGGTCAGGGCAAAATCTTCAGCGAAGACTTGGAAATGCTGGAGTTGCAGCAGCGCAACCTGTTGGCCCACCCGGAGCGAGCTTTGTTGATGCTCAACATCGACGCGGGCGGCGTGCAGTCGCGCAAAATTTTGGACCGGCTGATGGCCGCAGAAACACCGAGAGAAGTAGCCGCCCCATGAGCAATGCATCCACTTTATCTGTGCGGGTCGCCCGCAAGACCACCGAGACCGCTGATATCTGCACTTTTGAGCTGGTGGCCGAGGGCGGCGGGCCGCTGTCTGCGTTCTCTGCAGGTTCACACATCGACGTGCAAGTGCCGGGCACGGACATCACCCGTCAATACTCGCTGTGCAATGACCCGACTGAGAGCCACCGCTACCTGATCGGCGTGCTGCGCGACCCGGCCTCACGCGGCGGCTCGATCGCCATGCACGACGCGATTCAAGAAGGCCAGGTGCTGCACATCAGCCCGCCTAAAAATCACTTCGCGCTAACCCATGACGCCCAGCGCAGCC
>JAYVPR010000145.1:0-8193 GCA_043757245.1 Polaromonas sp.
TACCAACAAGGCTGCGAAGGAAATGATGCTGCGGCTGACCAGCATGCTGCCCGTCAACGTGCGCGGCATGTGGATCGGCACCTTTCATGGCCTGTGCAATCGGTTTTTGCGGGCGCACTACAAGCTGGCCAATTTGCCATCGACGTTTCAGATTCTCGACACGCAAGACCAGTTGTCGAGCATCAAGCGCCTGTGCAAGCAGTTCAACGTTGACGACGAACGCTTTCCGCCAAAACAGCTCATGTACTTTATTGCGGGCTGCAAAGAAGATGGCCAGCGGCCCAAAGACGTGCCGGCGCGTGATGAAGAGATGCGCAAGAAGATTGAAATATACGCCCTGTATGAAGAGCAATGCCAGCGCGAAGGCGTGGTCGACTTTGGCGAGCTGATGCTGCGCAGCTACGAGCTGCTGAGAGACAACGCCCCCATACGCGAGCACTACCAGCGCCGCTTCAGGCACATTCTGATTGACGAGTTTCAAGACACCAACAAGCTGCAATACGCATGGATCAAAATGCTGGCCGGGCAGGGTGCCGAAGGTGAGCCGCCGACCATGCAGGGTGGCTCGGTGATTGCGGTGGGTGACGACGACCAGAGCATCTACGCTTTCAGGGGCGCGCGGGTGGGCAACATGGCTGACTTTGTGCGCGAATTCGCAGTCACGCAGCAGATCAAACTGGAGCGCAACTACCGCAGCTTCGGCAATATTCTTGATTCGGCCAACGCCCTTATCAGCCACAACACCAAGCGCCTGGGTAAAAACCTGCGCACCGAGGGTGGGCCGGGTGAACCGGTGCGGGTGCATGAGTCGCCGAGTGATTTCGCCGAGGCGCAGTGGTTTGTCGATGAAGTCAAACAACTCGTGGCAGGCGGTACAGAGCGTAAGGAAATCGCCCTGCTGTACCGCAGCAACGCACAAAGCCGGGTGATGGAGACGGCGCTCTTCAATGCCGGGTTGCCGTACCGCGTGTACGGTGGGCTGCGGTTTTTTGAACGGGCTGAGATCAAACATGCGTTGGCGTATTTGCGCCTGCTGGAGAACCCGAACGACGACACCAGCTTCATGCGCGTCGTTAACTTTCCACCGCGCGGCATTGGTGCGCGCAGCCTGGAGCAACTGCAAGACATAGCCAAAACCTCGGGCTGTTCACTGCATGATGCAGTCAGCGCCGTAGGCGGCAAGGCCGGTACAAACATTGGCGCGTTTGTCGCCAAAATTGACGTGATGCGCGAGCAGACTTCTGGCAGCACCTTGCGCGAAATCATTGAACTGGTCTTACAGCACAGCGGCCTGGAGGAGTACTACAAACTCGACCGCGAAGGTCAGGACAGGCTGGAAAATTTGGCTGAACTGGTCAATGCAGCCGAATCTTTTGTTGGGCAGGAAGGTTTTGGGCGCGATGCAGTGGCGCTGCCTGTCGATGAGCTGGGTGCGGGAACGAACCTGGGGCTAACCCAGTCCCCAGCCAGCCAAGGTTTGGATGCGGACGCACTTGATAATCCCTCGCCAGAATTTTTAGCGCCCGATTTTGAAACTGGCGAAACCCTTAGCCCGCTCGTCGCTTTTTTAACCCACGCAGCCCTCGAATCAGGCGACAACCAGGCCAAGGCTGGTCAGGACGCGGTGCAACTGATGACGGTGCATTCGTCCAAAGGTCTGGAGTTTGACTGTGTGTTCATCACCGGGCTGGAAGACGGCATCTTTCCGCATGAGAACTCACTAACGGAAACAGGTGGCATTGAAGAAGAGCGCCGCTTGATGTACGTCGCCATCACGCGCGCGCGCAAGCGTCTGTACCTGAGCCATTCACAGACCCGCATGTTGCATGGCCAAACCCGCTATAACCTGAAGAGCCGGTTTTTTGACGAACTTCCTGAAGCTGCCTTGAAATGGATTACTCCCAAAAATCAGGGATTTTCGTCTCATTCCGGGCGTGTCAATTCATGGAATGATGCTACAGATTCAGGAGCTGGTTACTCCCGTAAAAATTGGGATATCAGCGTATTTTCTTCCCAAAAAGGCGCTGCAGAATGCTTTGCAAACCCCTCCGTGCCGCCGCAGCGCGAGGCACCTGCCCATGGCCTGAAAAGCGGCATGAACGTGTTTCATGCCAAGTTTGGCGAAGGCAAGGTACAGATGCTTGAAGGCAGTGGGCCGGATGCCCGTGCACAAATCAATTTCACGCGGCATGGGGTGAAATGGCTGGCGCTGAGCGTGGCCAAATTGACGGTTGTCTAGTCCGCTTATTCGGCTGGGCTCAATAACCCATCAACCCCTTGCCGTCTTTGATGCCCTTGCGCCCCAAGATTTGCCAGGCCGTGCGCTGGTTCATCAGTTGGGCTAAAAACTCCAGCTCTTCGTCGCTGTGGTTGATCGCACCCGTCGGGCTGAGTGGCGCGCCTTGGGTTTGTGACCAAAACGACTGGTGGTATTGCGCCTCGGACATTTTTTGAATGCCACCCGAACTCAGTTCAACCGTGCCGTAGCAATTGCAAAAGTAGGTACGGCTGTCCTGCTCAGGCATGACCTCTGTGTAAACCCCCGTGCCGCGTATGCCGGCAGTCAGCGTCGGCGTGACGATGGAGCGGTTGATGCCCTTGCTCCAGACACTGGCTACGGCCCCTGTGACAATGCGCAACAGGCTGACGGTGTTCAGCGTGGCACCGCGTTCAACTGTCATCATCGAATTTTGACGTACCAGAAACGAGGCATTGCCCATCGTAAAAATCATGCTGGAGCCCGGGCCGGTTTGCAACTGGTCACCTGTTTGAACCGATTGGCCGCTTTGGAGGCGGCTGCCGTTGAGCAGTGCGTCACCCGTCAGCTGCACCACATTGCTGCGCTGCTGTGCCATGGCTGCTGGCAAGCCGCCCATGGTTGCCCAGGCGGCTGCGGCTTTGATCACATCACGGCGTTGAAACCACAAAATTTCTTTTTCTGTCCGGCCTTGCAGCATGTGTCGTGTCATAAAGCGTCTCTTGTGGATGGATTGCTGGATAAATCAGTTGTAAGGTCGCCGTCTGGAGTGGCCTCGAAACTATCACGAAACGTGAAGTAAATCGAGGTAAAAAACATAGCAAATATAACCAGCGCGATAGGAAACATGGCCACACCGGCAAATGCAGGGCTACCCAGCAGCGCGGCAACGATCGTCACAGCCAGCAGGCTCAGCATGAAAATACCCATCCACATCAGGCCGTAAATCGCAAAGGCACCAAAGTTTTTGTAGCAGGCCATGAAGCTGAAAAAAAGGCTTTTGACTGGCGTCATGCCATGCCAGTGCACCAGCGCTGGCGCATGCCAAAACATCAGTGATAGCGGTAGATAAAGCGCCAGAGTGACCCACATCGCCGCCTGAAAACCGCTTTGCAACACCAATTCTTCGGTGATTTTGCCGCCCACCAGATAAAGCTTGGCAAATTGCCCGCCGTCAATCATGCTGGACACCGCCATGATGGCTAAAAACCCGGCAGCGTACAGCGCACCCAACATGACCATGGCCTTCAGGCGCTTTTGCCCCGCCCGAAAGGCGCTGATCAAAATTGAAGGCATCGGGAATTTGCCTTTGGTGGCTTCTTGGGTTGCAGCCATCAGGCCCAGCGTGGCGGCCGGCAGCAGTGCCAACGCCACGGCGGCGCCAATAAATGGCAGCAATGAGGCAATCGACAGCAGCGCCATGAACATAAAAAACAGGCCCGACATGGCCAGCGGCTGCTGCAAAAAGGTTTTAAAGCCAAGCTTGACCCAAGTGATGCCGGTACGCGCCGGAACGATGTGAAGTTTCATGGTGTGTGGTTGGTATGGTCTATATACGGCTGGCTGGCATAACTGGATGCAACGTGGTCAAAACAAGAGGATGTGCCACACGCTGGGTTAGCACACGCTCAAAATGGGTCGGGTCATGTGCCTTGAGTAATGCGGCCTCGCGCGGCAGATAAAAATCCCACAAGCGCGAGATCCAAAAACGCAACGCGCCTGCGCGTGCCATGGCAGGCAGCAGGGTACGTTCTTGCGCTGTCAAAGGCCTCACAGCTTGGTAGGCGTTTAAAAAGGCATCAGCGCGTTCGGCGTCATGCTGGCCGGTGGGCAGGTCAATGCACCAGTCGTTCAGGCAGACGCCAATGTCAAACAAAAAAGTGTCGCAACCAGCAAAGTAAAAATCAAAAAATCCCGTCAGATCACCGCCTTCAAACATCACGTTGTCGCGGAACAAATCAGCATGCACGTTGCCTGTGGGCAAGGCCCTGTACGCAGAGCTTGCAGCGATGTGGTTTTGATATGCCAGCTCGCCCAGCAACATGCTGCGTTGTTCGGGACTGACGCGTGGCAAGATGGCGGGCAAGGTAGCATTCCACCATGTCAAGCCGCGCAGGTTGGGTTGATGCAGATTAAAGTCCTGCCCAGCCAGATGCATGCGTGCCAGCATGGCACCGACACGCGAGCAGTGCGCCAAAGTAGGCGCCAGCTCGCTGTGGCCGCGCAGCTTGTTGACGACGGCGGCGGGTTTGCCTTTGAGGCGGTGCAAAATTTGGCCATTTTTACTGGGTGCGGGGTTGGGCACCGGAATGGCGCGCTCAGCCAAGTGCTTCATCAGCTGGAGGTAAAACGGCAGTTGCTCAACGCTCAAGCGCTCAAACAGCGTCAGCACATACTCGCCGCTATCGGTATCTGCAAAATAGTTGGTGTTTTCAATGCCGCCAGAGCAGGCCTTGAGGCTTTGCAATTGCCCCAAATCAAGCGACTGGAAAAAGTCTGCGGCCTCGTCAAACGAGACCTCGGTATATACGGCCATGCCTGAAAGGTCGCAGTAGGAAAATTAAAACTTCAATACATTCCAGACGCGCGATCCCGTCGTGTCACTTCTGGAAGTTGATGGCGCGGCGCCGCGTGCCGTATCTGAAGGTTTGACCTCGTAGGCGGGTATGCGGTTGCCGGTTTTGGGCTGCACTGTGATGCTTTGGGTTTCTCCGCCCACACGTACTTCGTCAATGCGTGAACCGGCGTCCTCCGTGCGGATGCGTTGAATTGCCTGATCTGGTCTGCCTGATGCGGCGGCAGCTGCAGGGGCTGCAACCGTGGTAACTCGCGAAGCAGCCTGGGTCGGGGTTTGTGCAGCGCATAGCGTTGCCAACGGCAGCGCAGCAAAAAAAACCAGTGTGCGGAGTTGGGTTGGCAAAGCGTGTTTCATGGGTGTATTGTAGGCTTGGCCGGGCGACATGCAGTGCAAAA
Organism: Polaromonas sp.; assembly: GCA_043757245.1. Classification (GTDB taxonomy): domain Bacteria; phylum Pseudomonadota; class Gammaproteobacteria; order Burkholderiales; family Burkholderiaceae_C; genus Polaromonas. The sequence goes on from JAYVPR010000145.1 coordinate 5,231, forward strand.
ATGTCCCGCAACGGATGGGCATTAAATCCCTGACAATCGCACAACATGACTACCGATATAACTCCCGATATACCTTCCGACACACTTGGAGCTTCGGCGCCTGACAAAAAAACGCTGCTGCTGGTCGATGGCTCCAGCTATTTGTACCGCGCCTTTCACGCCATGCCCGACCTGCGCGCTGACCCGTCGAACCCCAGCAGCCCGGCCACGGGCGCGATTCGCGGCATGGTCAATATGCTGCAAAAGCTGCGCAAAGACTATCGCGCGGACTATGCTGCTTGCGTGTTTGATGCCAAAGGCCCCACCTTCCGCGACGCCATGTACCCCACCTACAAGGCCACCCGCTCACCCATGCCGCCCGATTTGCGCAGCCAGATTGAGCCGGTGCATGAAGTCGTCAGCTTGATGGGCTGGCCGGTGCTGACGGTGCCGGGCGTAGAGGCTGACGACGTGATTGGCACGCTGGCCTGTATGGCCTCAGCCCAGGGCATTGAGGTCATCATTTCAAGCGGCGACAAAGACCTGAGCCAGTTGGTGGACGAGCACATCACCGTGATCGACACCATGAACAACAAGCGCCGTGATCTGGCGGGCGTGCAAGCAGAGTTTGGCGTACCGCCGCGCCTGATGGTGGACTACCAGGCGCTGGTGGGCGACACGGTGGACAACGTGCCGGGTGTGCCCAAGTGCGGCCCAAAAACGGCCGTCAAATGGCTGCTGGAATACGGCTCACTCGACAACCTGGTGGCACATGCGAGTGACATCAAAGGCGTGGTGGGTGACAACCTGCGTGCTTCGCTTGATTGGCTGCCGCAGGGCAAGGCGCTGGTGACGATTAAAAAAGACTGCGACCTGAGCGCTTATGTTGATGGCTTGCCTGCTATGAATTCAATAGCTATAGGCGCTCATAAAAATGAGGCTTTGGCTATTTTTTATGAAAAATATGGCTTCAAGGGACTGGCTAAGTCACTTGACACCAATACCGTTCGCCCTCACCCCTTCGGCTCAGCTCAGGACAGGCCTGTCGAAGGGCTTCGACAAGCTCAGCCCGAACGGAGTTTGGAGCCGGGTCTGTTCGATGAGCCACCAACCACTGCAGTCATTCCCAAGCAGCCCAGCACGCTGGTCTTTGACACCGTCTTCACCTGGGAGGCGTTTGACAGCTGGCTGGCCAAGTTGCAGGCGGCTGATTTGGTCGCTCTGGATACCGAAACCACGTCCATCGACGAGATGCGCGCCGAGCTTGTCGGCATCAGCTTTTCCATCAAACCGGGCGAGGCAGCTTATATTCCGCTGACCCACGACTACCCCGATGCGCCCGAGCAGTTGCCGCGTGATGAGGTGCTGGCCAAGCTCAAACCGTGGCTGGAGAACCCCGCCAAACACAAACTCGGCCAGCACATCAAATACGACCGCCACGTGTTCGCCAACCACGGTATTGAGGTGCAAGGCTATGCGCACGACACCATGCTGCAAAGCTACGTGCTTGAAGTACACAAACCACATGGCCTGAGCAGCCTGGCCGACAGGCACTTGGGGCGCGGCGGCATCACTTTTGAAGACCTGTGCGGCAAGGGCGCGCATCAAATCAAATTCAACCAGGTTGACATTGCCAAGGCCGCTGAATATTCATGCGAAGACGCAGACCAAACGCTGGGCGTACACAAGGTGTTGTGGCCGCAATTGCAGGCGATTGACAAGCTCAAGTTCATCTACGAGCTGGAGGTCAAAAGCAGCGAAAGCCTGTACCGTATTGAGCGCAACGGTGTGCTGATAGACGGCCCCATGCTGGCCAAACAAAGCGGTGAACTTGGCTTGCGGCTGGTGCAGCTAGAGACTGAAGCCTACGAGATTGCAGGCCAGCCCTTTAACTTGAGCAGTCCCAAGCAGTTGGGTGAAATTTTCTTTGATAAGCTGGGCATGCCCGTCGTTAAAAAAACACCCAGCGGCGCGCGCAGTACCGACGAAGAAGTGCTTGAAAAGCTGGCTGAAGACTACCCACTGCCCGCCAAGCTGCTGGAGCACCGCAGCCTGTCTAAACTCAAAGGCACCTACACCGACAAGCTGGCGCAACTCGCCCTGCCAAGAACCGGCCGCGTACACACCCATTACGCGCAAGCTGTGGCCGTCACAGGCCGCTTGAGCAGCAATGACCCGAACCTGCAAAACATCCCCGTCAAAACCGCCGAGGGCCGCCGCGTTCGCGAGGCATTTGTTGCCCCGCCAGGCAGCGTGATTGCGAGTGCCGATTATTCACAAATCGAGCTGCGCATCATGGCGCACATCAGTGAAGACGCCGCGCTGCTCAAAGCCTTTACCGATGGCATCGACGTCCACCGCGCCACCGCCGCCGAGGTGTTTGGCGTGGCAGTTAGCGATGTCAGCAACGAGCAGCGCCGCTATGCCAAGGTGATTAATTTTGGATTGATTTACGGCATGAGCAGCTTTGGCCTGGCGCGTAACCTCGGTATCGAAACCAAAGCCGCTGCGGCCTACATCGACAAATATTTTCAGCGCTACCCCGGCGTTAAAAACTACATGGACGAAACGCGTCTGTCAGCCAAAAGCAAGGGTTACGTTGAAACGGTGTTCGGCCGCCGCCTCTACCTGCCCGAGATCAACTCCCCCAACGGCCCACGCCAAAAAGGCGCAGAGCGCGCCGCCATCAACGCGCCTATGCAAGGCACAGCAGCTGACCTGATCAAACTCAGCATGAACAAGGTGCTGGCGGTGCTGGACAGCGAAAACCGCAAAACCAAAATGATCATGCAGGTGCACGATGAACTGGTGTTTGAAGTGCCTGCGGACGAGGTTGACTGGGTGCGGGTGGAGATTCCTCGTTTGATGGCGGGCGTGGCTGAATTGAAAGTCCCCTTGCTGGCCGAGATTGGTTTGGGAGAGAATTGGGAAAAAGCGCATTAAAAAAGCGCACTAGTGTGTATGCGTAGCGTATTCAAATCACA
>JAYVPR010000146.1:0-2231 GCA_043757245.1 Polaromonas sp.
CGACGAAGGCATTGCTATAGGAATATCAGGGCGCGAGAAAACGCTGTATTCCATTTACCGCAAGATGGATGAAAAGCACCTGTCCTTCGCGCAGGTGACTGACATTTACGGATTTCGTGTCATCGTGAGCAAGCTGAACGCCTGCTACACCGCCATGGGCGTACTGCACCAGCACTACAAACCGCTGCCAGGCAAATTCAAGGACTACATTGCGATTCCGAAGATCAACGGCTACCAGTCGCTGCACACCACACTGGTCGGCCCGTTTGGTACCAATATTGAATTTCAAATGCGTACCGAGGCCATGCACGTGGTGGCTGAGTCTGGTGTCGCCGCGCACTGGCTTTACAAGGCGGCTGACCCTGACAGCGACGCATCGCAGCGGCTGGGTACGCAGTGGCTTCAGTCACTGCTGGATATCCAGCATGAGACGCGTGATGCCGCCGAATTTTGGGACCACGTCAAAATTGACCTGTTTCCTGAAGCTGTGTATGTGTTTACGCCCAAAAGCCAGATTATGGCGATGCCGCGCAGCGCAACCATTGTGGACTTTGCCTACGCCATTCACAGCGACATTGGTCACCGAGCGGTAGCGGCCAAAGTCAACGGCGAGCAAGTCCCGCTGCGGTCTGAATTGCACAACGGCGACGTCATTGAGATCATCACATCCAACGTCGCCAGCCCCAACCCCGGCTGGCTTGGTTTCGTCAGAACCGGTAAGGCTCGGTCCAAAATTCGCCATTACCTTAAAACCATGGCACTGACGGAATCGCAAGAGCTGGGCGAAAAAATGTTGACGCAGTCTTTGCGGGCTGAAGGCATCGAGAAGTTGCCTGAAGATACCAAATCAGACCGCCTTTTTTGGGAAAAAATACTGCGTTTCAGCGGCAACCGCAGCAGAGCCGATTTGCTGACAGATATCGGCTTGGGCAAACGCATTGCCAGCATGGTGGCCAAACGCATGGTGGTGCTGCTAGCCGAAAGGGGTGAAAAACCCGATGCTCTGCTGATGAGCCGTGAACGTTACACCGCGCATGAATCGGTATCTCAAGGTTCCTTGATGCTTGACGGCAGTGAAGGCGCATCGGTGCAATTTGCTACGTGCTGCAAACCCATCCCTGGCGACGGTATTTTGGGCTACTTGGGGCGCGGCGAAGGGCTGGTGATTCATACCGACGATTGCGCAGTCGCCAAACGCCTGCAACACCGCGACAGTGAACGTTTTATTGCAGTTGACTGGTCAGAAGAGCCGACGCGGCTGTTTGAAACCGCCTTGCTCATCACGGTTGCAAACGGCAAGGGCGTACTGGCCAGAGTAGCAGCCGCCCTGGCTAGCGCCGAGGCCGACATTACCCACGTCAATATGGGCCAGGAAAGAGCGCAAGACGCAACTGAACTGCGCTTCGGCGTGGCGGTGCGAGACCGGGTTCATCTGGCAAGAGTTCTCAGAAGCGTCAAACGAACACCGTCGGTACTGCGGGTACAGCGTGCCAAGCCGGGTAGCTAAAGAGTCGCCGGTTTGGGGTAATCAACGCTGACAACACTCAAAACCCGAACACCGTCGGGCATCACCAGACTGACCTCATCACCCACCCGTGATTTAAGCAACGCCCTGGCCACAGGCGACACCCAGCTGACCTGCCCATTCAGCGTATCGGCCTCGTCAATGCCCAAAATAGTGATGCTGCGCTTTATACCTGCGTCGTCTGCATAAGTCACAGTGCTGCCAAAAAACACCTGATCTTTGCCGTAATGGGCGGACGGATCAGTGATCTCCGCAATCTCAAGGCGCAGCGTCAAAAATCGAATCCGCCGATCAATCTCACGCAAGCGTTTTTTGCCGTAAATGTAGTCCCCGTTTTCAGACCGGTCACCGTTGCTAGCAGCCCAATAAACCGCCTCCACCACCTTAGGCCGCTCTACATCAATCAAGCCGAGCAGCTCATCGCGCATACGCGCGTAACCGGCAGGCGTGATGTAGTTTTTGCCGCCAACAGGCAACGGCGGCAACACCAGATCATCGTCATCAGAATCCGTTTCCTTGGTGAAGGCTTTGCTCATGGTGGGTATGCACTGAGGTTTGCACAGCGCAGAATGGTTTAAGGGTCAATGATATCCGAGATACTATTAATTAAGGCTATGTCCTCGTTAGATAGTGGTATAAATAAACCTATGTAAATCAACGACATAGGTGTGGCGATGAAAACAGAAGAATTTCAAGCACTGACGGC
>JAYVPR010000147.1:0-2228 GCA_043757245.1 Polaromonas sp.
CGCCCTTTGCTCAAGTCATAGGGCGAAAGCTCGAGCGACACTTGGTCACCCGCCAGGATGCGGATGTGGTTTTTGCGCATTTTGCCGGAGGTATAAGCCACAAGCTTGTGGCCGTTGTCCAGCGTGACGCGAAAACGGGAGTCGGGCAAAACCTCATCGACCAGCCCGTGCATTTCAATCAGTTCTTCTTTAGCCATGCCCGTATTGTCCTCGAAAAGTAAACGCTGACATTCAACGCTGAAATTAAAAAAGCTCAGGCGCAGGCCGGAGCGCTGCGTTCCTTGATCCAGCCCAGCGCATGCTCGGTGGCGTATTGCAGGGCCGAGGCAGCATTGTCGAACAAGCCAGAAAAGCGCATCACGCGGTCATGTGTTTCGCTGCCTTTGCCGGAACGGATGGACACAGAAGCGACATAACGGCCTTCACCCTGCGGCTTGGCCAACGGTGAGACAAGGTACCTGCCTACCGCCAGCTGGCTGGGAGCAGTAGCGCAGGTCGTGTTGTGGAAAATCATCATAAAAATCAATACTAAAAGGTCTTCACCGCATTTTCAAATAGCAGGTGCAGACGTGTGCATTTGCAAAAAATGCTTAAAAATAAACGCTTTGCGTAGCCCAAGGCGTGCGGTTTCATCAACGGTGATGGGGTTTCAATTCAACAGCATTGGGTAAAACCACGCTGGCAAACCACTATTGTGCGCAAAACCAAGGGCAATGCAGGCCAGAAAAAGTGGTGTTTGTTTGTAGGCTTTGAGGCTGTGTGGGCCTGAAAAGCAAGAAACTTTGACTTAAAACACTTTGCGTGTCAGATCAGTAAGTATATCCACTCCCGGCATCCGCTGCCGGGCGAGGTTGTCGGCAAGATAAAATCACTGCTCAGAAATCATCAGTGGCATTGTTTTTGCATGCTGACAGGATGTGATTACCCGAGCCAAGCCATCTGAAAGACTGCGTCATGGAACTGACCCCGCGTGAAAAAGACAAACTGTTGATTTTTACGGCCAGCCTGCTGGCTGAACGCCGCAAGGCGCGGGGCTTGAAGCTCAATTACCCGGAAGCAATGGCGCTTATCAGCGCGGCGGTGATGGAGGGGGCTCGTGACGGCAAAACGGTGGCTCAACTGATGAGCTATGGCCGCACTGTGCTGACACGGTCAGACGTGATGGACGGCATTGCCGAGATGATTCCGGATATTCAGGTGGAGGCCACCTTTCCTGACGGCACCAAGCTGGTCACTGTGCATCAACCAATTGTCTAAAGTCTAAAGAAGGCATTTCATGAATAAAATTACTACTAAATTCATAGCTGGTTTACCAGTATTAACTGGGTCTTCAGCCGTTTTTGCACATGATGGCCATGGCCTGCAAGGCGTTCACTGGCACGCGACTGACGCATGGGGTTTTGTGGCGGTAGCGGCCATGGTGGCTGTGGCTGTCTGGCTTTCGCGCAAGTAAGGCGTCCATGACACCAGGCGAGATGATCACCGACGGCGCAGACCACGTCGTCAACGCAGGCAGGCGTACCACCACTGTGGTGGTACAAAACACGTCTGACAGGCCCATACAGGTCGGCTCACACTATCACTTTGCTGAAACCAACGCCGCGTTGGGCTTTGAACGCGACGCAGCGCGCGGTATGCGGTTGAACATTGCATCCGGCATGGCGGTACGCTTTGAGCCGGGCCAGCAGCGCACGGTGGAACTGGTGGACTTTGCGGGTGACAGAATAATTTATGGCTTTCGTGGGCTGATTCAGGGAGGGCTTTGATGGCAACGATTGGCAGACGTGCCTACGCGGAAATGTTCGGCCCCACAGTCGGGGATCGCGTGCGCTTGGCCGACACAGATCTGATGATTGAAGTCGAAGCCGACTACACCTTGCGAGCCGGCAGCTACGGTGAAGAAGTCAAATTTGGCGGCGGCAAAACCATACGGGATGGCATGGCGCAATCACAGCGCACCAATGCTGAAGGTGCGGTCGACACCGTGATGACCAACGCCCTCATCATCGACCATTGGGGCATTGTGAAGGCTGACATTGGCCTGAAGGGCGGGCGTATCGCAGCCATTGGCAAAGCCGGCAACCCTGACGTCCAGCCGGGTGTCGACATCATCATCGGTCCAGGCACAGAAGTCATCAGCTGCGAGGGCATGATCGTCACGGCTGGCGGCATTGACTCGCACATTCACTTTATTTGCCCGCAGCAAATTGACGAGGCATTGGCCAGCG
>JAYVPR010000148.1:0-2226 GCA_043757245.1 Polaromonas sp.
GTCGGGTGGGTCCACCACGGTGGTGCTGCCGTTCAAGACGTGATCGCCCGAGAACAGCAGGCCGTCCTCCACCAACACCAGGCACAGGTGGTTGGCAGCATGCCCTGGGGTGTGGAGGACCTCTAAAGTATGGGTCGAATCGGCCTGCAACCCTTTATTTACTAGCGTAAGCCGCTCTTTATTTTGTAGCGCGCGGTCGGGCACAAAGTGGCTGCCAGGTCGCGCCGTGGGGGCTGAAGGCAGGCCCAAAATGGGCGGCATTACCGTTCGCCCTGAGCTTGTCGAAGGGTGGGCTTCGACAAGCGCAGCCCGAACGGATGACTCAAGCTTTTTCGCGCACAGCGCTTGCAAAGGCAGCGCGCCGGGCGAGTGGTCTGAGTGCGAATGGGTGCAGACGATCATGCGGATGTCGCCCCCCGTGGCCTGGTGCAGCCGCGCGATGTGCTCGGGCTCGTTCGGGCCGGGGTCGATCACGATGTAGCCGCTGTGCGCGTCGCCCACCACATAGCTGTTGGTGCCGGGGCCGGTCATCATGCCGGGGTTGGGTGCGGTCAGGCGCATCACGTTGCGGGTCAGCGCCACGGGCTGGGCGTGCTGCCAGAGCTGCGGGTTGGCTTCAACGCGGGGTTGATCGGGTGACGCCAGCGGGTGAATGAGTTGATTTTCTCTTACCATTGGGTGATTACATCACGGAGATTCCCTCATGAAAACTCGTTCTCATTTATGGCTGGCCATTGTCGGCGCAGCGGCGCTGCTCGCTTGCGCCAACGTGGCCGCACAAGCCTGGCCCACGCGCCAACCCATCAAACTGGTGGCGGTGTTCCCGCCCGGTGGCTCTGTCGATCAGGTAGCGCGCATTCTGTCGGTACCGCTGGCGCAAGAACTGGGCGCGAATGTGATTGTGGAAAACAAGGGCGGCGCGTCCGGCTCCATCGGTGCAGCGGCAGTGGCGGCAGCCCCGGCGGACGGCTACACCTTTGCCGTGGTGTTTGACACCCACGGCGTGAACCCCTCGCTCATCCCCAACCTGCCTTTTGACTCTAAAAAAGACCTCACGCCGCTGGTGCTGGTGGGCACATCGCCCATGGTGCTGGCAACTTTTGCCGGCAGTGAGTACAAAACCTTTGCCGATGTGGTGGCGGCCAGCAAACTGAAAAAAAATGTCAGCTACGGCTCGATTGGCTCGGGCAGCCTGGGCCACGTCGCCATGACGCTGTTGGGTAAAAACGGCGGCATCGACTGGACGCACGTGCCCTACAAAGGCGGCGGCCCGCTGATGAACGATGCCGTGGCCGGGCATGTGCCCTTGTCCATCGGCTCGGTGTTCGTGACCAAGCCGCACATCGACAGCGGCCGCATGCGGCCCCTAGCCGTCACCACGCCCAAGCGCAGTCCAGACCTGCCCAATGTGCCCACCCTGGCCGAGAGCGGCTACCCCGGTTTTGACGCCCCCGCTTGGTGGGCCCTGCTGGCCCCAGCCAAAACGCCGCCCGAGATTGTCAAGCGCATGAACGAAGCACTGAACAAAATCTTGAAGCAACCCGACATCGCCAAGAAGCTCGATGCCCAAGGCATTGACGTGGTCGGCGGCACGCCCGAGGCCGCGCGCGCCTTTATCGAGCGCCAGATGGACATCTGGGCCAAGGTGGTGAAGGACAACGGGATCAAGCCGGATTGAGGGTGTTTAATTCTTGGGCTGCTTGGATCGCTTGGGTGGCAGTTTGCCCACAAACGCGCAGCCCAATGCGGTCCAGCGGCGCAAGTCAGCGTCCTCGGCCAGCCCCGCAGAGGCGACAAACACATAGCCCTTCATCGGTCGTCCAGTGAAATCCATTTCACGCACATGCGGCTGCCGCAAGGCCTCCGCATAAGCGGCCTCACCCAGGCGCACCATGAGTTCATCTTTGACAACGCCGAGCACCATGTTGCCGCTCAAGGTGAAACACACGCCGCCAAACATACGCTTATCGTCAATGCCCATGACGCCTTGCAGCTCGCCACGAATGCGCTCTACCAGTCCTTCGTCATAGGTCATGGTTGTTAATTCGGATGAGTAGGTCACGGCCTGCGTCGCGAGCTATCTTTGCGCCAAGCCAAGCGCCGCCGAATCCGGCGATGACCGTACCTGCGACGCCAACCCACGCTGCAACGATTGCTTTAGTCATGTAATTTGGGCGTATGCCGTAGGTTCGCGGATTGGGCTGGTGGTATTCATGGTGGCATTGC
>JAYVPR010000149.1:0-2221 GCA_043757245.1 Polaromonas sp.
AGTCCGGGCGCAGTCAGTCGCTTGACCTCAAGAGCGCCCATCACTTTTGCGATTTTTCCCATGGTCCTCCCGTTAAGTTCGAAGGTCGTACCCCCATCAACCCCGTGCGTCCACCCATCGGGTTTTGTGCTTGGGTAAAACGGTTTGATACGGCCTGATTCGAACTATACAGGGAGAATTGAAAATCTATGGGGGGACTGAGGCGAAAAAAAAGCCCCTGATAGGGGCCTCTGGCGGAAGCTGTGAGATTCGAACTCACGGAGGACTCGCATCCTCGGCAGTTTTCAAGACTGCTGCATTCAACCGCTCTGCCAAGCTTCCAAGTCAGCTAGTTTAACCGCTACAGGTCAGGACCCACGTTGTCAGGCGCAAAAAATTCGTTCACGCTTGCTGCAGCATGCCTTTTGTTTCAATAAATGCCACAACTTCGGTCAAACCTGCATTGGTTTTCAGATTCGTCATGACAAAGGGTTTAAGTCCTTTGGCCGTCGTACGCATGCGGATGGTGTCTTGTTCCATGACGTTCAAGTCTGCACCCACGTAAGGCGCCAAGTCGGTTTTGTTGATGACAAACAAGTCGCTTTTGGTGATGCCGGGGCCGCCCTTGCGCGGGATTTTTTCGCCCGCTGCAACGTCAATGACGTAAATCGTCAGGTCGCTCAATTCGGGGCTAAACGTTGCGGCCAGGTTGTCGCCGCCTGATTCGATAAACACCACATCTGCATCGGGAAAATCGACCAACATGCGGTCAATCGCCTCCAGGTTGATTGACGCATCTTCGCGGATGGCCGTGTGGGGGCAACCGCCCGTCTCGACGCCCATGATGCGCTCGGCATCCAGAGCGCCACTGACGGTCAGGATGCGCTGATCTTCCTTGGTGTAGATGTCGTTCGTGATCGCCACCAGGTCGTACTTTTGCTTCATCGCCTTGCAGAGCATCTCCAGCAAAGTGGTCTTGCCAGAGCCGACAGGGCCTCCTATGCCGACACGCAAGGGTGGCAGTTTTTTGGTGCGGTTAGCGATGTGGTGCATAGGTGACGTGTTGGTCATGATCTGAAGAGCCTTGAGTATTGGGTTTCATGCTGTGCAGACAGTATGGCCAGCATGGGTGAAAAAGCTTGGCGCTCATCATCACGCAAATCGATTGCGCTTTGCACCGCCGCCGGGATGTGCCGGCTCAGGCGTGCCAGTATGCGCTGGCCAGCCGTTTGGCCCAGCGGGACTGATTTGATGGCTGCTTGCGCCATGTTTTCAGCCCAGCCAAAGGCGTAGGCCAGTAAACAGTCGCGAACGCCCGCCTCGGTTTGTGCGGCAGCCATTGCAAAAGCTACCGGGTACGTGGGTGGCAACTGTTCGCAGTGTTTTAGTTGCACCGTATCAACGCCGTCATGATTGGCCAGCCAGCTGCACAGCGAACGACCCATTTGCTCAGCTTGCGCGCGCAGTTCACTGGTCTCGCGGGTTTGTAGCAGCCAGTCATTAAGCTGAGTGATCCGGCTGAACTGACCGCTGCGCCATGCAGGGATGGCTTGCGCTATCACCGCCAAGTCGCCACGCGCCAGTGTTAGCTGCAGCTGGTCGCAAAGCCAGCTAACGAGCCAATCGTTTATTGAGTCGTTTGCTATATTTTCAGGAGCTGTTTGCACACGCAGAATAACGGCTTCAAGCCCCTCTGAGTATGAAAACCCGCCCACTGGCAAAGCTGGCGAAGCAAGCCAGATCAATTGAATCAGGCTGGCGGGCGACAGGGCTGGGGTAGCTTGCACGGGTAACGTGGGCTAGTGACTGTGCGGCTTGTGTGGGTGAAACTGAACAGCTACTGGTTTTGCCGCATGGTCATGCCCATGGTTGCAATCGGGCCCATGCACGTGCGGTTTGGCAGTAACAGGCTTTGCAGTAACAGGTTTGGGAGCCACAGGCTTAGCCGCCTCAGCGGACGCATGAGAATGCCCGCCCGATTGATACGCCCCACCTTCAGGCTCAAACGCTTCGTTGACCTCGCTCACTGTCAAATGCATGGCGCGCAGCATATCGGCCAGCACATGATCAGGTTCAATTTTTAAGTGGTCGGGCTTCAGCTCAATCGGCACATGCCGGTTGCCTAGGTGGTAAGCCGCGCGCATCAAATCAAACGGTGAGCCATGCGACGTGCAGGTGGTGATGCGCAGCACGGCTTGCGGCGCGGCAATCACTCTGACCATTGAGCCGTCTTCGCCCACCA
>JAYVPR010000150.1:0-2212 GCA_043757245.1 Polaromonas sp.
CTTCGGCCAATGTATTGAACAGCCTGAGGGTGTGCCCGTCGTACTTGCCAGGAAAGAACATCAAGAGCGGCGTGTCGCCCATGATCGGATGCAATGCCGACAGCAAAGTGTGGGTGCGCAACATGGGGTAGACGGCGCCGACGCCGGTCAGCACCAATACGTCAAGGTTTGCAATGTCGTATTGGCTGGCAATTTTTTGGGCCAGCTTGTCTTCCTTCAGGATCGGGCGCAAAGCGGCTAGGGTGCTGTCATTGCCTTTGGTGGTCTGCATCTCCAGCGCCTTATCCAGCAGATTGCGCTCTTCCAGTAACCCGGTGATGAGGCTCAGCAAGTCGACAACGGCGGATTTAATTGGAGGAACCTGCTTGTCCAGTGATGGGAAAACCGTGCCAGACAAAAAACTGCGAATGTCCATTTCACGCTCAGGCGGGTAGTCAAACACCCAGAAACCAATCTCGTTTCCCAGGCCTTTGCTGTCCAGAAAATCTCTGGAAGTCATACGGGGAAGTATCAGATTCAAACGTTCATCAAGGCTCAACTTCATTTTGCACGCTCCAAACAATCAAGGACGTAGGTTTCATGGCGTTCAAACAGATAGCGCCGAACAACAGGGTGCAGTGAACGCGGTGACAGCTTCATGGTTCGACCGTTTTCCAGGTATTTGCACTCCACCAGAATGCGAATGATGACCTGAAAGAGTTTGGCTTTGGTTGAGTCTGACCAAGCGGCAACGGCCGGGTCATGGTGGGCACACTCGGTCAAAAAGTCTTGCCAGTCGAGCGGCGCAATCGTCGGTTCCAAACGTCTTTGGTGGGCCGCATACACATTGCGCATGAAATCACCGAGCAGTTGGCTGTGCTTAATTGCTCCGGCCAGCAAGAGCTGGTTGACCACTTCACTTTCAGCGGTCGATATGAGTGTCCAGGCAGGCGCATCCAGGGTCATCAGACGCCTGCGAATGAGCCTAGCTTGACGGCGTGCGGTGGCAGGTGTGTTTTTCTGGAGAATGTTGTCAATTTCGATGGCTTGCAGCCAAGCTGACTCATCCGGCTCAGACAGCAGTAACCCTGCGACCCGCTTGACTTTCTAGCGGCATCAGGGAACCAGCGGAGATTTCGGCGTTGTAGGGAGTCATTTAGGGCCTATTGTCAGGCTTAAGCCACAGCATGCAGCAAGTTGTCACGCGGCATCATGACGTCATACTTGACTATGCCGATGCTGCAGAACAGGTACTTCCCGCTTCACGCGGTTGCAATTAAAGAACAGTCCCTCTAATGCTTAGAAGTCGCATTCCCACTCACTCGTCACGACCTGTTCCTTTGCCACGCTATGGAGCGTGATGATGTCGGCAAGAAGAGCCTTGCGCTTGAACTCGGCAAGCTTTGGGCGTGGGCAGAGCATGTCTGAGGAACTGGCAATCAAGCTCAACGACTGCACAACCAAAGGGTATTTTATCGCGCCTGCTGGGTATGGAAAGACGCATCTCATCGCATTGGCAGTGCACCAGTAAAATCAAGGAAATTCCGCTATCTAAACCGTAGCGGATTTTTTTTGGGCTAGCACCGGGCTAGCACCAGGCCCAAAGCGCGACAACATAGACGGCACGAACTCACCAGCTCGCCGGTTTCCCGCGCGAGCTGAGGGAGCCCCTCGGGTGCGGATGGGGAGCGCAGACATCAAACCTCTCGCGCACCCCCCGAAATCCCTCGGTTGGTGGCGAATGTAAGTTTGGTGCGCTGGCGAGGATCACAAACCAAGCTGCAACCCTCTGGCATGCGAAAATCGCGGCACATTCGGAGAAACCATGGTCACCAATAAAAGTTTGACGGCATGACCTTGCCATGACTTGCGCGGGGCTCTGTGATGCGGCCACCTTTGGCATGGCTGGCTACCTGTCTTGGCTTCACGGTCAAACCAGCTTTTGAACGTGTCCTCGTTCACTCGGGACAATGCCAGCGCAAGCCGGGGGCTTTGGTGTGTCGGCTATGAGTCTCGCGGTCAACCTGTCGGTGAAGCCCAGGTTATGCAGGCATCGCTGGTGCCGGTTGAACGTGCATCGGCGCTATTTTGAATCGCTGTGCTGCTTGACACACGTCATAGGCGCTTTGTTCAGCAAGCCATAGCCGGGCTTCGCCACCACGTTCCACACCTAACCATGCCTCGATACGCAAGGCCATTTCAGGCGATATTGCAGCCCGGCCATTCAGTACAC
>JAYVPR010000151.1:0-2207 GCA_043757245.1 Polaromonas sp.
AGCGAGCCTGCCGCGCGTGAGGCTTTTACGGCGTTCATGCAAAAGCGCAAGCCGGATTTTTCTAACGTGTAGATTCGAACGCATCAACTAACAATTTAAAAACTGGAGACAAACATGATGATCAACAACACAAAAAACCGCAGATCCTTCCTTGCCACCCTGGCCGCAGGCGTTGCCGCAACCGGCTGCGCCAGCATGTCGGGCGGCGCAGGCTGGACCACAGTGGTCGATGGTGCCACCATGACCAGTCTGAACGGCTTTACAGAATTAGGCGCAGGCGGCTGGAGCATCACTGATGGCGTGCTGCAAGGCAAAGGCGGCAAGCTCGGTTACCTCGTCACCAAAGATTCATACACTGACTTTGAAATTCGGGCTGAGTTTTGGGCCGATGAAGACTGTAACAGCGGCCTTTTCATGCGCTGCCAGGACCGGAACAAAGTCGGCGCTGACAGCTCCTACGAAGTCAATATTTTTGACAAACGCCCCGACCCCACCTACGGAACAGGCGCGATTGTGGATGTGGCCAAAGTAGCGCAACCCATGCCCAAAGCCGCTAACCGCTGGAACACCTACGAGGTCACCGCGCGCGGCGACCGCATGGTGGTGGTGCTCAATGGCCAGCAAACCGTTGACGTGCGCGACAGCAAGTTCAAGAGCGGGCCGTTAGCGCTGCAATCGGCTGGCGGCATCATTCGCTTTCGCAAGGTACTGATTCGCGCGATCTGAGTGCTAAAGCACTTTTCTGGCTCATTTTTTGTGTATTTTATGCTTGTGACCCAATAAATACGGGCGTTGTAAGCTACTATAAATATAGCAAAATAGATATGACGCAGCGCTGACATGCCAACATCGTTGAATCGCTTGAGGTAGGCGGTCGGTAACCCAAGTGCTGCGCAGGTACCTCCGTTTTACCTCAAGCCAATCGGGCACCGGCCCAGTCCCGCAGGGCATCAGCAAACTCATGCACCGCGGGTGGCTGATCGCTGCTTCGGCGCAGCAGATAGACGTCTCCATTGACCTCACCTCCTGCGCTGGCCTGCAAGTGCTGACTTAAGCGACAGACGGCCACGGCATCTCGCCGCAGTTGCGCCAATGATGCCGGTACAAACGAGATCCCAAGCCCAGCCGCCACCAGGTTGAGCGCAGACGGAATCTCTATCACCTGCTGCACAATACGAGGCGCAAAACCGGCGGCCACGCAGGCATCAAACATACGCTGCGCAAAGACAGAGGAGTCGAGCCGCAAAAACACGAAATCCTCACCCTTGAGCTCCAGCAACCGGACCCGCGTGCGCTTAGCCAGGCGATGGCCCAGCGGTACAACCAGCACTACGGGGTCGCGCCAGAGCAGCACCGCTGCCAGTTGTCCATCAGCCGGTAATCCACGCGTCAGGCTGATGTCGAGTTGCCCCGCCCGCAAGGCATGCACATGGTCGGACGGCCGCATTTCCTGCAACACCAGCTCGACACCTGGCCGATTTTCACGAAACTGCTTGATGAACTGCGGAAAAGGCCCCAAAAAGTGCGAACCCGACAGACCTATCGTCACCCGCCCTTCCACGCCCTGCGCCACGCGAGTGACCTGCTCCCGCGCAGCTTCAATGCGCTGCAGCACAGCCAGCGCGTGAGGTAACAGCGCCTTGCCCGCCTCACTGAGCTCAACACTGCGACTGGTGCGGTTGAACAGGCGCGCACCCAGTTCGGCCTCCAGGCTGGCAATCTGGTAGCTCAGGGGCGGCTGCGACATGCTCAGCTTGTCAGCCGCGCGCGTAAAATTCAGCTCGCTGGCCAGCACCGTGAAATAACGCAATTGCCTTAATTCCATGATTGATTATTTTTGAGTATGGATTAATCAATATAATGTATTTGTCATTATGAATTGAAAAGTTCAACATACGGTTTTTAGCCAATCCAGAGATGATTTTTATGAGCCGCAATTACCGCGTCGGACTGATCGTTCCCAGCTCCAACACCACCATGGAGACCGAGATTCCGGCCATGCTGCGTGCGCGCGAGCAGGTCTTGCCCGAGCGCTTCAGCTTTCATTCGAGCCGTATGCGCATGAAGGAGGTCACCAAAGAACAATTGATGGCCATGGACAAAGACTCAGACCGCTGCGCGCTTGAGTTGTCAGACGCAAAAATGGACACCATGGGTTATGCCTGCCTGGTGGCCATCATGAGCATGGGCAAGGGTTACCACCGCGA
>JAYVPR010000152.1:0-8061 GCA_043757245.1 Polaromonas sp.
GATGCCGCCACCCAGCAGTGCATCTTGCAGGTTGCCGCTTAGGCCAAAGCTGCTCACACCTATTTTTTTACCCGTTTGGGTGTTGGTGGAATTGACCAGGTCGTTTAGGCTTTTGCTTTCATAAATGGCTGTGCCGCTTAGGTTTTGCAACTGGCTGCGGATGAAGGGGTAGGCGGCAAAGACGCTGGTGCTGGTGGCTGTGCCTTCCGCCAATAGGTTGGCAAACTCCCGGCCCAGCTTGTAGCGGGTGCTGCTGTAAGCCGTACCTAGCCGCAGGCCGTCTGTGCCTACTGGGATTTGGTAGGCCAGGCGGCCAAAGGACAAACCCGAGCCTGCGGTTAAGCCACTGAAGCTGAGCTGGTCGCCTCGGCTTAAGGGACTGTTCAGGGCTGCATTCACACCCAGACGATATTCCCCTGTGTAGCGGCTGCCGTAGTTGTCTAACGTGGCGCTGCCAGTTAGCAGGTCTGCGGGGTTGACTTCAATCAACAACTCTGACGTGCCCACACTGGCACCGGGCTGTAAGGTGGCGCGGGACGAAGCAATGCCGGGGGTGTCTTGCAGCAGCAGCAGGCCTCGGTCGATTTGGGCGCTGCGAATCACATCACCGGGTTTGATTTCGCCGATGTAGCTGCCGACCAGCTCATCCGGCAGACGGGACTTGTTGGCTACTTTGGAGGCGGAGACACGGCCTTCCATGACCGAGATCGTCACAACACCCGAAGTGATGTCTTGGGCGGGCAAAAGAGCACGAGCAACTGCAAAGCCGCGCGATCGGTAGTAGGCGGTGATGCGGCGGGCTGCGGCATTGAGCTGGGCCAGGGTTTGCTCTGTACCGACAAGAGATGAGACCAAAGGCATCAGCTCGGCTGTGGGGATTTCTTGGTTGCCTGTGATGGCGATGAACTTGACCTGCACTTTGGCGGCGTTGGCGGGGCTGGCCTCGGGTAGCGCATCTGCTCGGGCAGCAGGCACAGCGGCTGGGGGTGTCACCAGCGCTGGGGCTTGCAGCTCGCGTGTGACTTGGCCAGCATTTGGGGCAGGTGTGGTTTGGGCCTGGGCTGTGGTGATACCAATGCCAAAGTTGAGGCTGCACAAGGCGAAAGCAACGGCATGGGCAATGGCGTGGCGCTTAAAAGTCTTTTTTTGAATCATTTTAGGTCGTTTCAGTTCGTTTTTTGGTATGTTTTAAGCCTCTAGCCCAATGGATGTGTGCGCAAGAAGCTACTAAATAAGGAGCATTAAAAGCCAGGTGCCTAAGCGTATGCCGCCTCAATTAGGAGCCACGTCCAAGCTGAGAATGCCAAGGTTTAGAGCCTTTTGGAGGTCTTCGGGAAAGTAAATGGTTTTCGCACTTGCACCCCCACCGCCTGTGCCGCCGCTGGTCTGATTACTGACTTGTAAAACGCTTTGCAACGCGGCCTTGAATTGCTCGCTGGCTGTCGTGGTGAAAGGATTAGCAACTGTTGACGAGGTTGATGAGACTACAGGCAGATTGATATCAACGCCGTTGACCAGCAGCGTCTTGACACCCGTCCCCACATTGATGGCCGAGCCTGTACCAAAGTTGATGCTGGCCGCCCCTGCTACACGGCCTGAGCCGGTTGCCGCCGCATCACCCGCCGATGCGGTGAAGTTACCGTTGGCCGTGGTGATCACGCTGTTCAAGTTGATATTGCGACCCGCTTGCAGGGTTAACGCACCACCGGCTGACCCCGCAACCATGATGTTGCTGTTGACAGTGATGTCGTTGCTGGCTTGCAGCGTGACGGCGGTACCGCCAGCCAGCGTGGCGCTGATGCCTAAAGGGTTAAACCGCATGGTCTGACCTGAGGCGATGTCAAAGCCTATGTTGCCCGGTGTACCCACCAGCAACTGGCCAGCGCCCGTGGCAAAGTTGGGGGAGCCCACCACATAGTTGCCGTTGGTCAGGGCGGTGATGTCGTTGCCGCCTACCTGGTCATCGGCCGTGCTGCCCACCAGGCTGTTGGCGGCGCTGACGGCCCCTACCGCACCCGCTGTGCCGCTGCCCCAGGTGGCCGCGCCCCTGGCACCGTTCCAGCTGCCGCTGCCCACCACATAGCTGCCGTTGGTCAGGGCGGTGATGCTGTCGCCGCCTACCTGGTCATTGGCCGTGCTGCCCACCAGGCTGTTGGCGGCGCTGACGACCCCTAGCACACCCGCTGTGCCGCTGCCCCAGGTGGCCGCGCCCATGTTGCCGTTCCAGTTGCCGCTACGCACCACATAGTTGCCGTTGGTCAGGGCGGTGATGCCGTTGCGGCCTACATAGTCACCGGCCGTGCTGCCCACCAGGCTGTTGGCGGCGCTGACGACCCCTACCGCACCCGCTGTGCCGCTGCCCCAGGTGGCCGTGCCCATGTTGCCGTTCCAGCTGCTGCTGCCCACCACATAGTTGCCGTTGGTCAGGGCGGTGATGCCGTTGTTGCCTACCCCGTCATTAGTAGTACCTGTCAGCGTCGAGACCAGCGCCCCGGTCGTCGTGTCAAACAAGTACACCGCGCCTGCGTTTGTACCGCCCAGGTTGTCGGTGCTGGCGGCTACTACCACCTTGCCGTTTTGCGTGAAGGTGCCGCCCGTGGTGCTACCCAACACAGTCAGGTTGCCGCCAAACCATTTGCCTGCAAAGGCGTTCGGGTCAAGCAGGGCAAAGGCTGCTGGGCCTGCAGTATTGTCAATGATGATGTTGGCTGGGTCTAGCAACAAGCTGCCGCCCGCGCCCAGTGCTGCATTACCACCGTAAGTGAGTGTGCCTTTGCTTGATACTTCGGCTTGGCCGTTGCCTGTGGCAATGATGCTGCCGTAAAAATCAGTTTTGTCGTCTGACCAAACCACGACTTTACCGTTATTACCATCAGCTTTGAGGGTGCTTGCGCCGTTGACGAGTGTGGTTTGCGCGTTGCGGATGTTTGGGTTAGTGCCTTTGAAGTCGCCGCCGACGCGAATCAAACCACCATCGGCAGTGCCTGATGCATCTACGCTAGCCGCAGACAGCACCACGCGGTTGCCCAGCAAGTCAACCGTGCCGCCGTTTTGGCCGGTGGCGCTTAACGTGCCGGATGTGAACAGATTGTTGCCACCGTTCAGGCTGATCTGGCCGCCACTTGTTGCACCGTCTGCTGACAGCTTGGCTGATGCTGTTTGCACAATCGCCTGCGTTGCGTTGTAAGTGATGTTGCCGCCGTTGCCATTACTCTGGTTTGTGCCGTTAACGTTGGCCGTGCCGGCGTCAATGATGGCTCTGGCGTTCAAAGTGATGTTGCCGCCTGTCGTGCCTGATGCGTTGAGCGTGCCGCTTTGAATCACCAAATCGCCTTCGAGCAATATCTTGCCGCCTACGTTGTTAAGTGTCTTCGCCTCGACGATACCCGTGTTGTTGACCACACCCGAGCTGAGCGAGTCCACCGCCCGTGCAGACAAGATGACCTGCCCGCCATCAGTTTTGATGAGCTGCTTGTTGTCTACCAGCGCGCCTATGGCTTTCTCGTCAATGCTGTAGCCCAGCAGGCTGCCGTTGTCTAAGTTGAGCGTGACTTTGTTGCCCGCTGCCAGCAGCGCTGTGCCTAGCGATGCAGTCATCACGCCTTCGTTGCGCACTTCTGGGGCTAGCAAAGCGAGGTAGCCGCCTTGGGCTGTAGTCATCGTGCCTTGATTCACAACACTGCCTGTGCCGCCTGAGTTGGTAAACGTATTGCTACCCGCCATAAAGCTGGTATTGCTCATAGAAAGGGTAGAAGCCACAATGCCGCCCACATTGACCTGGCTACCAGCGCCAAACAAGATGCCGTTGGGGTTCAAGATAAATACCTGGCCATTGGCCGTCAGGCTGCCCAAAAACAAACTCGGGCTGCTGCCAATGATGCGGTTCAGCGCTATGGCTTGGGCATTGGGCTGGTTAAAACGCAAAGCCTCATTGGCTGCGGTTGAAAGCTGTGTCCAGTCGATGGCCAGGCGCTGGCTGGTTTGGTTGATGGTGGTGGCCAGGCCTGTTGTGGCGACTGTGCCAGCACCGCCGACCACGGTGGCATTGGCCGCGTTGGCGGCATAGGCTGAGGGGCTGATGGCTGTCAAGATAGCCAGTACAGACAGCAGTGCTGAGGCCGCCCGGCCGCCTTTGCCTCGTCCACGCGCGTTTTCTGCTACGGCCACCCATATGCCCAGCGCGGCGTTAAAAACTAGGCGGTAAATGCGGTTCATGCTGGCGTGTGATTTCATGTCAGGCTTTCAATCGTTATTTATCTGCCGCTGATCTTCAGTTTCAACGGGTGTTTTGTCTGTACCATGCATATGGACAAGGCTGGGCGTTGCGAAACCCGCTCTGCCGCCATGATAATGGTTGCTACAGACATTTAAAAATCAGAGCCCATGATAATCACGTTTGTAGAAGATGACCTATGCTTGGCCAGCGCACTGGGCTACGGCAAAAAATTTGTGCCTTCGTTGGTTGAGGCGCAGGAGCAACTCACCGGCGCACAGCTGATTCCAAAACATTAACCACCGAAGAGACACACAATGACGCAACGTCTTGCAGGAAAAACCGCCTTTGTTACCGCCGCCGGTCAGGGTATTGGTCGCGCCACCGCTTTGGCTTTTGTGAAAGAAGGCGCGCACGTCATCGGCACCGATGTGAACGCGGCAGCGCTAGACACGCTGCACCAAGAATGCGGCTGCGCAGTAGAAGTGTTGGATGTCACCAACCCCGACGCAGTGAAAGCCGCCGCTGCCAAACACAGCGGCGTGAATGTGCTGTTTAACGGCGCAGGCTTTGTGCATTCCGGCTCGGTCCTTGACTGTACCGAAGAGGACTGGGACTTTGCCTTTAGCCTGAACGTACGCTCCCAATTCCGCATGATCAAAGCCTTCTTGCCCCACATGCTCAAGCAAGGCAAAGGCTCCATCATCAACATGGCGTCTGTGGCAGGCAGTATCAAAGGCGCGCCCAACCGGTTTGTCTACGGCACCACCAAAGCCGCCGTCATCGGCTTGACCAAGGCAGTGGCTGCAGACTTCATCACTACCGGTGTGCGCTGCAACGCAATTTGCCCGGGTACTGTCGAATCGCCCTCTTTGCGTGACCGCATTGCCGCACAAGCCCAGGCCAGCAGCCAAACATTGGCCCAAGTCGAAGCTGCATTTGTGGCTCGCCAGCCCATGGGCCGCGTTGGACGTGTGGAAGAAATTGCGGCGCTGGCCGTGTACCTGGCCAGTGATGAATCGAGCTTCACCACCGGCACATCGCAAGTCATTGACGGCGGCTGGTCTAACTAATTAACCTACTAATTACCCTACTATTTTTCAAAGGAGATCGCATGAAACTCGTTCGCTATGGCCAGCCCGGCAAGGAAAAACCAGGTCTTATAGACGCTGAAGGTCGCTTGCGTGACCTGAGCGCTGTCGTGCCCGACATCAACCCAGCGCAGCTTGGCGACAAGGCCTTGGCAAAGCTGGCAAAAATCAACACGGCCAAACTGCCGTTGGTCAAAGGCAAGCCACGCATGGGCTGCCCTATTCAAGGCATCGGCAAATTCCTTGCCATTGGTTTGAACTACGCCGACCACGCGGCTGAATCTGGCATGGCCATTCCCAAAGAGCCCATCGTGTTCACCAAAGCCATCAGCTGCATTCAAGGCCCTGACGACATCGTGATGCTGCCCAAAGGTTCGGTCAAGTCCGATTGGGAGGTCGAGCTGGGCATTGTGATTGGCACGCAAGCCTCGCATGTGTCGCAAAAAGATGCGCTAAATTTCGTGGCGGGCTATTGCACCGTCAATGACTTGAGCGAGCGCGAATATCAACTCGAGCGCGGCGGCTCCTGGGATAAAGGCAAGGGCTGCGACACCTTCGGCCCCATCGGCCCCTGGATGGTCACACGCGACGAAGTGCCTAACCCGCAAAACTTGAAAATGTGGCTAGACGTTAACGGCCGCCGCATGCAGGCTGGTTCTACTAAAACCATGATTTTTGGCGTGGCTAAATTGGTCAGCTACATGAGCCAATTCATCACACTCATGCCTGGTGACGTGATCACCACCGGCACGCCACCCGGCGTGGGCATGGGCGTCAAGGTCGACGGTAAACCCGCACCCATTTATCTCAAAAAGGGCGATGTGATGCGCTTGGGCATCGAGGGCCTGGGCGAACAAGCCCAGACCGTTGTTGCTTACAAGAAGAAGTAGGCGCCGCCTTGCAACCCTTTATCCAACTCCACCCCGAGGATGACGTGGTCGTTGCTCGCTCTCAGCTGATGAGTGGGCAAAAAATTCTGGGCATCGACGTGCGCGGCCTGGTGCCGCCCGGCCACAAGGTGGCTGTGCGTGCGCGCCGTACAGGCGAGCCTGTACGGCGTTACAACCAGATCATTGGCTTTGCCTCGCAAGACATTACGCCCGGCGAACACGTCCACACGCACAACCTGAGCGTGGGCGAGGGCAAAGGCAGTTTCGAGCGCAACCATGATCTGTGCGCCGACGTCAAGCCTGATGCACCCCGCCAGCACGCCACCTTCGATGGCATCGTGCGCGCCGATGGCCGCGTGGCGACGCGCAACTACATCGGCATTCTTTCCAGCGTGAACTGTTCGGCAACCGTGGTGCGCGCCATTGCCGACCATTTTTCACGCCGTAGCAATCCCGGCGCCTTGCAGGCATTCCCCTGCGTGGACGGCGTGGTGGCACTCACCCACGGCACCGGCTGCGGCATGGACGGCGATGGCGAAGGCCTGCGCGTGCTGCAGCGCACCCTGGCAGGCTACGCCACGCACCCCAACTTCGCTGCTGTGATGGTGATTGGCCTGGGCTGCGAGAGCAACCAGATCAAAGCCCTGCTCAGCCGCAGCGGCTTGCAAGAACATACACACCTTCATGCGTTCAACATTCAAGACAGCGGCGGTACATCAAATGCGGTTGCCAAGGGTATTCAGTTTGTCAACGACATGTTGCCTGCGGCTAACCATGTGAAACGCGTGCCTTGCGATGCCAGGCACATCACTGTTGGCCTGCAGTGCGGCGGGTCTGACGGTTACTCGGGCATCAGCGCCAACCCCGCGTTGGGCTTTGCGGTGGACTTGCTGGTGGCGCATGGTGGTACCGCTATCTTGAGCGAAACGCCTGAAATTTATGGCGCAGAACATTTGCTCACGCGCCGTGCCAGTCGGCCTGAGGTGGGCGAAAAGTTATTGGCGCGCATTCGCTGGTGGGAAAACTACACGCGTATCAACCAGGGCGAGATGAACAATAACCCGTCTCCCGGTAACAAAGCCGGTGGGCTCACCACCATCCTGGAAAAATCATTGGGCGCTGTAGCCAAGGGTGGTACCAGCAATTTGCGGGCGGTGTACGAATACGCCGAGTACGTCAGCGAACACGGTTTTGTCTACATGGACACCCCAGGCTATGACCCGGTCAGTGCCACCGGACAAGTGGCGGGCGGTGCCAATATGATTTGCTTTACCACGGGTCGGGGCTCAGCCTATGGTTGCGCGCCGTCGCCGTCCATCAAGTTGGCAACCAACACGGCGTTGTGGAACCGCCAGCAAGACGACATTGACATCAACTGCGGCGAAATCATCGACGGCAGTGCCAGCATGGCCGAGATGGGCCAACGTATCTTTCAGGCCATGCTCGACCATGCCAGTGGCCGCCCCACCAAAAGCGAAGCCCACGGCTACGGACAAAACGAATTTGTGCCCTGGCAGCTTGGCGCCGTCATGTAGGAAAGCCATTGATGCCCCTTAGGGATGCAGAAATAACAAACATACCGTTTTTGATGGCACTGGCGGGCGCATTGCGTCGTTGCTAGCCACACGGCGCTCCAATCGCCTAGCACTGCATCCCGCCAGTACCACCAAAAACGGTACAGTTATTAATTCCGCATCCCTTATTGACGCTCACTTCGCGCAGCACATTTATACACAAAGCTCCAGCAAGGTCATATCTCAATCTTTGATCCCAGTTCAACGACTGCATTGCTTGGTAGGTGTAGAAAATCTGCTGCACCGCTTGCGCTCTTGTGCATCTGCGCAAAAACGTTTTCACGCCAGGCTTG
>JAYVPR010000153.1:0-2198 GCA_043757245.1 Polaromonas sp.
GTATGGGTGGTGCAGCGCAATCCTTACTTGCAAGACGACATGCTGGACAACCCCAAGCGCCGCAAGCTGCTGGTGGATGCGCTACAGCACCGCCTGAGCGAGGTTGAAAAACGCCGTACGCCGGGTGTGGACAGCCAGCGTGACGCCCAACGTGACGCTGTGGTGGGTGAACTTTTGCAAGCCGCGCGTGATGCCGTCACCCGTTTTTCCCGCTCCTTTGAAGAAATTTATGACCTGCGCCGCCTGGCCAGTCGCCGCTTAAGCAAGCTGACCCAAAAAGACAACATCAAGTTCGACGGTTTGTCACGCGTTTCGCATGTGACGGACGCGACTGACTGGCGGGTCGAATACCCGTTTGTGGTGCTCACGCCCGATACCGAGTTAGAGATGGCGGGCCTGGTCAAAGGCTGTATTGATTTGGGGCTCACGATTGTGCCGCGTGGTGGCGGTACGGGCTACACCGGCGGTGCGATTCCTTTGACGTGGAAATCAGCCGTCATCAATACCGAAAAACTGGAGGCTATGACCGAGGTAGAAATGGTCACGCTGCCGGGTCTGGACAAACCGGTTGCCACCGTGTGGACAGAGGCCGGTGTGGTGACTCAGCGCGTGGCCGATGCGGCCGACCGGGGTGGCTACGTGTTTGCGGTGGATCCGACCTCGGCAGAGGCGTCTTGCATTGGTGGCAATATTGCCATGAATGCGGGCGGTAAAAAAGCCGTTCTGTGGGGGACTGCGCTGGACAATTTGGCCAGCTGGCGCATGGTCACGCCTGATGCTCAGTGGCTGGAAGTCACCCGCATCAACCACAACCTGGGCAAGATTCACGATGCCGAGATGGCCAACTTTGAACTCAAGTATTTTGAGGCCGACGGCAAAACATTTTTGCGCTCTGAGCGGCTGGACATTGCCGGTAAAAGCTTTCGCAAAGAAGGTCTCGGCAAGGACGTTACCGACAAATTTTTAAGCGGCTTGCCCGGCATTCAAAAAGAAGGCTGTGACGGCCTGATCACCAGCGCCCGCTGGATCGTTCATCGCATGCCGATGCATACCCGTACCGTCTGCATGGAGTTTTTTGGCAATGCCAAAGACGCGGTGCCCAGCATTGTCGAGATCAAAGACTTCATGTTTGCCGAGCAAAAACGCAGTGAGGCAGTTGGCTCGCCCGTGCTGTTGGCGGGTTTGGAACATTTGGACGACCGCTACCTGCGTGCCGTCGGTTACGCCACCAAATCCAAACGCGGCGGTTTGCCCAAAATGGTGCTGATTGGCGACATTGCAGGCGATGACGCTGATGCCGTGGCGAGGGCTACCAGTGAAGTCGTACGCATTGCCAATTCGCGCAGCGGTGAAGGTTTTATCGCCATCAGTCCCGAGGCCCGTAAAAAATTCTGGCTGGACCGCAAAAAAACCGCCGCCATTTCGCGCCATACCAACGCCTTCAAAATCAATGAAGATGTGGTGATTCCACTGCCGCGCATGGCCGAGTACACCGACGGTATTGAACGCATCAACATTGAGCTGAGTCTGGCCAACAAGATCAAGCTGTGCGACGCGCTTCAGGCCTTTTTAAGCAAAGGTAATTTGCCGCTGGGCAAGGCTGAAGATGCCAGCGATGTGCCCTCGCCTGAGATGCTGGAAGATCGCGTGTTTCAGGCGCTGGCTTTGGTTGAAGGCGTACGCAGCTTGTGGGCCGGTTGGTTGCAAAATGTCGATGCGCTGTTTGCGCAGTTGCAAGACCACACCCTGCGTGCCAGCTGGAAGACGCAGCTCAAAGCCCCTTTGCAAGCCATCTTCACGGGCGGGGCGTTTTTGCCGATATTTACCGAATGTATAGCGACGCACAAGCGCGTGCTCAAGGGCCGCGTGTGGGCGGCGCTGCACATGCATGCAGGCGATGGCAATGTTCATACCAACCTTCCGGTGAACAGTGATGACTACGAGATGCTGCAAACAGCACGTCACGCGGTTGAACGCATCATGGTGTTGGCGCGCTCACTTGACGGCGTTATTTCTGGCGAGCACGGCATTGGCATCACCAAGCTGGAGTTTTTGACCGATGCTGAACTGAAGCCGTTTGCTGATTACAAGGCGAAGGTGGATCCTGAGGGTCGTTTTAATAAAGGCAAGTTGCTACGAAATAAGGAGCATATAACGCCTTATTCTATTGGGTTAGATGGCGAAAGTGGAAGTAAAAA
>JAYVPR010000154.1:0-2194 GCA_043757245.1 Polaromonas sp.
GCTAGTTTCAACCTGGGGATGTGAATTACCCGTCTGTGCAATATCTCACACTATCCGCACAGTAAGCGCTTAAAGTGTGCGATTTACGCAATTTTCGAAACTATAAGCTGGGTAACGCGCCGCCGTGTGTTGGCGGCAACATGACCAGACAAGGCGAACGACAACGAATTAATTTTGTTGGAAGTTGGTATGTTTTTAAAAGCCAAATAAAGCGCCAGGTACATCAGCGTCGCCACGCTGGCCGCAGTGAGTTATCGTAAAAAGTAACGGGCTTGTTGGCTACCCAGCGCAAAAATGCGTCGATTTCGGCATGCAGCCTGAGCGCCGACCAACTGCTGAAGTCCTGAGCCAGTTCGCGTTCACTGAAGGTTGCGTGAATTTTGCGGTGGCAAATCCGGTGGATAAGCGCTTTCGCTTTGCCGCCTTGGCTTTTCGGTATCAGGTGGTGCTCATCCGTGCTGGGACCCGGCTCAAGCGGGCGGCTGCATAGCGGGCCATTCGCCGCGCCCGGTAGGGCCACATAACCCAGCGGCTCGGTGCCGCGAAGCGCTCGTTTGGACACCATGTGATGGGTTCTTAAGCCTTTGTTGACCCGATCGCCTGGCGACGTGTGTAGCTCCAAGCCCAGGCGATGACCACGATCTGAAGCGGGAGCCGCAACCAGAGGCTCATTGGTGTGAACTGTGTAAAAAGCTCCGGGTGCAACGCCATGTGTACATTCGCCGGAAACACCGCCACGCACAGCGCAATCAGCCCCCAGCCTGCAAGACCTTGCCAGCGACTGAAAAGCAGCAAGGCGCCCAGCGCGATTTCTGCTGCACCGCTCAGGTAAACCAGGTCCAGGTCCTGGGTGGGCAGGGGATTCGAGGCTTGTCCTATGTTGCTTCACTAGGTGGCTATTTGGTGATTAGCCCCAAGTCCCGTGAAAAAGACGACTTCAAACTCTGGTTCTGGAGTGGGCCGGCCGGGGCTGCCGCACGACGCGTCACTATTGAAGGATTGCAGAGCCTTCAGCGCGCCGAGGGGGTCAGTCCGGCTGTGATTAAGGGTGAGCATCATCATCATCGTCAGTGATGACGGTGATCGAAAAGCAGGGCGATCCGCACAATTTTTTGCTGCTGGAGCCAGACAAATTGCAGATTGCCACGTAACCGCCCAAACGATCTTTCAAGGCTTCAAACGCTACTAATTTTATAGCTGTTAAGGTCGAAATTATTTGGGCTAAGAGCCTGAAACGTCACATCTTTGACTGAAAAACCAGTCCGGCGTGCTCGCGCAGCGCATGAAACTTGATTTTTGGCCACTGCTGCTCGACCGCACGTAATGTGGCACTGTGGTCTACCAGCAGCGTAGGCGCGTCAACGGCATCAAGCGCCACGCGGTGCGCATTGGCATCCATGAATTTTTTAAGTTCGTTGGCATCGTCACACGTCACCCAGCGCGCCAGGTTGAAGTTGCTCGGCATGATGCGAGCTTTGACGCCGTACTCATGCTCCAGCCGATGCGCGACCACTTCGAATTGCAACTGACCGACAGCGCCCAGCAGCAGTAAAGAGCCCGCGATGGGACGGAAGACTTGAATCGCACCTTCCTCGCCCAATTGCGTCAGGCCGGCGCGCAGTTGCTTGGTGCGCAGCGGGTCGGCCACCTCAACTGCCCGAAACATTTCAGGTGCAAAAAAGGGCAGTCCGGTAAATTGCAGCGCCTCGCCTTCGGTCAGTGTGTCGCCAAGCTGCAGCACGCCGTGGTTTGGTATGCCGATGATGTCACCGGCGAACGCCGTATCCAGCAATTCCCTGCGTTGGCTCATGAAACTGACCACCGTGTTGGGCCGCAGCTCTTTGCCGCTGCGCACGACTTTGAGCTTCATGCCGCGCGTGAATTCACCGCTGGCAACGCGCAAAAACGCAATACGGTCGCGGTGCGCCGGGTCCATGTTGGCCTGGATTTTGAAAACCACCCCCGAGAATTTTTTCTCTTCAGGGTGGACGACGCGCTGCATTGCGGTGCGGTCAGCAGGCGCGGGGGCCAGGTCAACCAATGCGTCCAGTACTTCCTGCACGCCAAAATTATTAATCGCCGAGCCAAAGAACATCGGTGTTTGCTTGCCAGTTAAAAACAGCTCGCGGTCAAATTCTGGTGTCGCACCAGCCACCAGTTCAATCTCCCCCTGAGCTTGTGCGTATTCAGCGCC
>JAYVPR010000155.1:0-2194 GCA_043757245.1 Polaromonas sp.
TTCCATATCAATCCGACATGTTGTTGCTTCGCCTTGCCGTGCTATAGCACTGTCTGCGGCTTCGCGCCTAATGTCGTATCGATCTGGAAACGGAATTACTTACTTTGGTCGTGCGATGTTTGACGAGCAGTTGCGCAAAACTCGCTCATTCGAGCAGGCCTTCGCCAATGCCGTGCCGCTCATCAAACAGCGTGAGATTGACGCGGGCAAGGATGACGGCTTTTCAAACCCGCAAATCTCGGTGGGTTCAGGTATTCGCCCCTTTCTCAAGAGCCTAGGAGCCTGTCGGACTATCGGCATCGAAGCGAAATTCGACCCCGGCGAGGATAGTTTTTGCCGGATTTGCAGACCAATAGCCCCGCTATTGGTCAAAAAGACGGTGAAAAATAGACCGCTGCGGTCGGATTGCAGCCGATGACCCGATAGTCCGACAGGCTCCTAGAGCAGCGCCTGGAAGCGATACCCCAAATACCGCCCACTGTCGCCGAGAGTCCGGCCACCAAATAAGGGTTGGCGCTTTGCGCTAACCTAGCGTTATGAACACACTTTTCATCAAGCTGGGCTGGCGTACGCTGTGGCGGGACTTGCGCGCTGGCGAACTTCGGCTTCTCATCGTTGCCGTGACCTTGGCCGTTGCTGCGCTGACAGCCGTTGGTTTTTTTGCTGATCGGCTCAACGGGGGTTTGCAGCGCGATGCGCGGCAACTGTTGGGTGGCGATGCGGTGCTCCGCAGTGATCAGCTTACGCCCGACGTTTTTATTGCCAATGCCAAGGCGCTGGGTTTGCAATCGGCTGCCAGCGTCAGCTTTCCGACGATGGCGCGTGCCACGGATGCTGATGGTGGCGCTACTAAATTAGCAGCATTTAAAGCCGTTCCTGCGGGTTACCCGCTGCGCGGCAGTTTGCAGGTCAGCAGCACTGTGGATGGCAAAGGTGAAAGCACACGCGACATCCCGGCGCCCGGCACGGCGTGGGTTGACCCATCGCTGCTAGATGCCCTTAGCCTCAAAATCGGCCAGACCTTGCTGATGGGCGACGCCAGTTTCAAAGTGACCCGTATCATCACGCAAGAGCCTGACCGTGGCGCAGGCTTCATCAGTTTTTCACCACGCGCCATGATCAACCAGGCTGACGTTGCGGCAACGGGATTGATTCAACCCGCCAGCCGCACCAACTACCGCTTTGCCGTGGCGGGGGATGACAAAGCTGTCGCCGAATACGTCAAGTGGGCTGATGCCGAGATTAAAAAACCGTTTGAACAATCCGGTATTCGCGGCGTGCGGCTCGAATCACTGGAGTCCGGCAGCCCTGAAATGCGGCAAACCCTTGACCGGGCTGAAAAATTTTTAAACCTGGTAGCGCTGCTCGCTGCGCTGCTCAGTGCCGTCGCGGTAGCGATTGTGGCGCGCAGTTTTGCAGCCAAGCATCTCGACGATTGCGCCATGCTGCGTGTGCTGGGCCAGCCGCAGCGCA
This sequence comes from Polaromonas sp., assembly GCA_043757245.1. Taxonomy (GTDB): domain Bacteria; phylum Pseudomonadota; class Gammaproteobacteria; order Burkholderiales; family Burkholderiaceae_C; genus Polaromonas. The sequence continues at coordinate 1,474 of JAYVPR010000155.1, forward strand.
CCATTGCGGCAGCTTATGCGTTTGAGTTTGTGCTGGCGGGCCTGTTTGCCAGCGCACTGGGCGTAGCGATTGGTTTTGCTGTGCATTACGGCTTTGTACTGCTGCTGGCTGGGCTGGTTGAAACCGCATTGCCTGCGGCCACGGTATGGCCGGTGCTGTTTGGCATGGGTATGGGGTTAACGTTGTTGCTGGCTTTTGGCTTGCCACCTGTTTTGCAACTGGCATCCGTGCCGCCATTGCGGGTTATTCGGCGTGACGTGGGTAATTTAAAACCTGCATCAATGGCTGTGCTGGGCGTGGGCATGCTGGGCTTTGCGGCGCTGCTGGTGGCCGCCAGCAGTGATTTGAAATTAGGGTTGATTGCAGTCGGCGGCTTTGCCGGCGCAGTGCTGCTGTTTGCAGCAGCTAGCTACACAGCAGTGAAGCTTTTAAGAGCCAGCGTGAATGAAGATGTTGCACCGCGCTGGCTGGTGTTAGCCACACGCCAGCTGTCAGCCCGGCCCGCCTACGCAGTGGTGCAAACCAGCGCACTGGCAGTAGGCCTGCTGGCGTTGATGTTGCTGGTGCTCTTGAGAACTGATCTGGTCGACAGCTGGCGCAAAGCCACCCCGCCTGATGCGCCGAACCGTTTCATCATCAACGTGCAGCCCGAGCAAGGCGAGGCGTTTAAAAAAGCGCTGGAAGATGGCGGCGTGACCAAATACGACTGGTATCCGATGAT
>JAYVPR010000156.1:0-8024 GCA_043757245.1 Polaromonas sp.
AGCGGGTTGTTTTGACTGCTGACTGTGCAGCGGTGCACTACAACGAAGGCCGCATGGTGAGCCTGGGCGAGGCGGTTCGCAGTGAAAATAAATGGCTCCTCGACCTGGGCTCGAACCAGGGACCTACGGATTAACAGTCCGGCGCTCTACCAACTGAGCTATCGAGGAATACAGCCTCATATTATAGCTTGCTATTAAACTGTGGTTTTTAGCAATTCATGAAAAAAACGCAGCGCCCCCTGCTCTGGCTTGATGCTGGAGAAGCATTTCCGGCCGTCAACCGCGCCTGGGGGCCGGACGACCCTGCGCCTGGCCTGCTGGCGGCTGGCGCGGCGCTGGATGTGGCTACGCTGGTTCTGGCTTATAGGCAGGGTATTTTCCCGTGGTTCAGTGAAGGCCAGCCCACGCTTTGGTGGAGCCCCGACCCGCGCATGACGCTCTACACGCGGCAGTTCAAGCTGCATCGGTCTTTGCGCAAAAGCTTGCAGAATTTTGTAAACAAACCGGCTTGTGAGATTCGGTTTGACACGGCGTTTGCAGAGGTGATCAACGCCTGCGCCAGCAAGCCGCGTGATGGCCAGCCAGGCACGTGGATACCGCCGGAGATGATTGATGCGTATTGCGCTCTGCACGCTGCAGGCCACGCCCACAGTGTTGAAACATGGGTTGGTGGTGAGCTGGTAGGTGGGCTGTATGGTGTGAATTTGGGCGGCATGGTGTTTGGTGAATCGATGTTTGCGCATGTGACCGATGCATCAAAAATAGCGCTGTGTGCGCTGGTGGCTTTTTGCCGGGCGCATGGCATTGAAATGATTGACTGCCAGCAAAACACGGGGCATTTGGCATCGCTGGGGGCAAATGAAATGAGTCGTGATGAATTCACGGCGCATGTGGCGGCAAACATCACACGCCCTGCCCCCGCCTGGCAGTTTGAGCCCGTATACTGGCAGCATCTTTGGCCCTTAAAGACACAGCAAACGCCGTGACGCACCTTAAAGACCTGCCGCTGCAAACCTTGCAGTTTTACGCCACCGCCCCCTACCCATGCAGCTATTTGCCGGGCCGGCAGGCAAGGAGCCAGGTAGCCACGCCCAGCCATTTGATACATAACGATGCCTATTCTGAGCTGGTGGCCAACGGCTTTCGGCGCAGCGGTATGTTTACCTATCGTCCGTATTGCGATGGCTGCACGGCATGCGTGCCGCTGCGGGTACCGGTACAAACCTTTGCGCCGAATAAAAGCCAGCGCCGTGCGCAAGCCCGGCACCAAAGTCTACAAGTGCGGGTGCTGAAGCTGTGCTTTATTTCAGAGCACTACGAGTTGTACCTGCGCTACCAAAATGGCCGCCACGCGGGTGGTGGTATGGACCAGGACAGCATTGACCAATACACGCAGTTTTTGCTGCAGAGTCGGGTTAATTCCCGCCTGGTGGAGTTCCGCGAAAGCTTGCCCAACGGCGAGGCAGGTGCTTTGAGAATGGTGTCGATTGTGGATGTGCTGGAAGACGGTATTTCAGCGGTGTACACGTTTTACGAGCCCGACGATGCAGCCAGCAAAAACAGCTATGGCAACTACGGCGTACTGTGGCAAATTGAACAAGCCAACAAGCTCGACCTGCCTTATGTTTATCTGGGTTACTGGATAGCTGAAAGCCCCAAGATGCGCTACAAAGCGGCCTTCAAGCCGCACGAGTTGCGTGTTGATGGCGCATGGATACACCCCATGTAAGTTGCGACCAATCGGCAGGCAATTTCATAGCGTAAAATTTACGCATGATCAAGCCAGAAAGTAGCCTTCCTGTCAAACCCACAGTTCAGGTGCTTGAACGCATGTTCAGCCTGCTGGATATTTTGGCCAACCGCGAAGATGCCATGTCGCTGAAAGAGATCAGTGAAAAATCCGGTCTGCACGCCTCCACCGCGCACCGCATTTTGAATGACCTGGCCACGGGCCGCTTTGTTGACCGACCCGCTGCTGGCAGCTACCGTCTGGGAATGCGTCTCCTGGAGCTGGGCAACATGGTCAAGGCTCGGCTGAATGTGCGAGACGCGGCCTTGGGGCCCATGCGAGAGCTGCACAAGCTGACCCAGCAACCGGTCAACCTGAGCATGCGCCAAGGTGACGAAATCATTTATGTCGAACGCGCCTACAGCGAACGCTCAGGCATGCAGGTGGTGCGGGCTATTGGCGGGCGGGCACCACTGCATTTAACGTCTGTGGGAAAGCTGTTTTTGGCTTTTGACGACCCCCAGCGCCTGCGCACATATGCCAGCCGCACCGGCCTGGCGGGCCAAACCCGCAACTCGATCACACAGTTGCCCATCCTGGAGCGGGAGCTGTCAAAAGCCAGGCAGTACGGCATAGCGCGAGACAACGAAGAGCTGGAGCTGGGCGTGCGCTGCATGGCAGCAGGCATCTATGATGACCAAAACTCTCTTGTGGCGGGTTTGTCGATTTCAGCACCCGCCGACAGGCTGGAAGAGCACTGGCTGCCCAAGCTACAGGCTACAGCCAGTGAAATTTCAAAGGCTTTAGGTTATAAACTAAAGAAATGAAAATGAATCGGGCGATAGCCTAATAAAAACGAACGCTAGCAGCTATAATTAGTATAGCAATCAGCAACCCGACTACAGGCTGATTTGCCTTGCAGCAGCGCTGATGTTTACTTTACGCTCTGCTGCAAGTGGGCTTGCAGCAGGATTGGCGACTGGGTTTGCTTCAACCCAGCGGCGCACACGCTCAGCATCGCCCAAGCGACTGAGCTTGCCTGCAGAATCCAAAAACACCATGATTAATTTGCGGCCGGCAATTTTGGTTTGCATCACCAGGCACTGACCCGCTTCAGATATATAACCAGTTTTTTGCAGGCCAATATCCCACTCGGGGTTTTTGATCAAGCGGTTGGTGTTGTTGTATTGCAGCGTGCGGTTGCCCACCGCAACCTGGTAGCCGGTAGACGTTGACAGTTCTCGCAGCACCGGGTCAGCGTGTGCAGCACCAACCAGTGCGGCTAGGTCCTGTGCGCTTGACTGGTTTCGGCTTGACAAGCCAGTTGGCTCAACATAGCGGGTGTCTGTCATACCAAGTAATTTGGCTTTCGCGTTCATCAGGCTGACAAAAACCGTCAGGCCGCCCGGATAGGTGCGGCCCAAAGCATTGGCAGCACGGTTTTCACTGGACATCAGCGCAAGGTGCAGCATTTCACCGCGCGTCAGAGAGGTGCCAACTCTCAAACGTGAGCTGCTGCCTTTTTCGGTGTCAACATCGTCTTGGGTGATGGTGATCACTTCATCCATCGGCAGTTTTGCACCGCTGATGATCACACCGGTCATCAGCTTTGTGAGCGACGCAATAGGTAGCACGGCGTGGTCGTTTTTACGAAACAACACCTCGCGCGTGTCCTGGTCGATCACCAGCGCCACGCTTGATTTCAGGTCAAGAGCATCGTGTGCGCCGTGCAGCCCAGCGATCTGTCCAAAAGACGGTCTGGTCGGTACAACTACGCGAATCACGGACTTGCGCTTGACGCCGGAAACAAACTGGGCACTCTTGCGAGTTGTAACAACCTTTTTAGAAATTGTTGATTTTGAAACCTGTTGCTTTTTGACTGTTTGACGTTTTTGAGGGGTTGCACCGACTGTTGGCATGGCCAAAGCCGTAAAAAGAGCCAACAAACCAGCCAATTTGAGGGTGCGTTGTAGCATCTGATTAAGCATTGTGGTGAGCCTTGCTTGAAATTGCATTAAAAAGCATGGCTGGAGTGTATACAAAATGAAAAAGTCACGCAATATCAAAAACTTGCGTGACTTTCCTAAAAACGAAATGAATTGTTGTCAGAACAATGACTTAAATCACCAAAATTACACTGAAATTCTTTAAGTCGTTGAATTTAAACAATAATTTTTTCTTGATGGGTTCTTAACCCTGTGCCGCAACCCGGTCAGCTTTACTTTGTAATTTATTCAGCGCGTTCAAATAAGCCTTGGCTGAAGCCACCACGATGTCGGGATCTGAGCCCACACCGTTGACCACACGCCCACTGTTTTGCAAACGAACTGTTACTTCTCCCTGACTTTCGGTGGATCCACTGATCGCGTTGACCGAGTACAGCACCATCTCCGCACCGCTTTTGACGTGTGATTCAATGGCTTTGAGGGATGCATCGACAGGGCCGTTGCCGTCAGACTGGCCTTTGACCTCCTGACCCAGCACGGTGAACACCACACTGGCCTGCGGCCGCTCGCCCGTTTCACTGTGCTGCGACAGGGATACAAAGCTGTATTGTTCAGTCGCGTGGCTGACGCTTTCATCACTGACCAGCGCCAAAATATCTTCGTCAAAGATTTCGCTTTTTCGGTCTGCAAGCTCTTTGAACTTGGCAAATGCGCTGTTAGTTTCAGCTTCGCTCTCCATCGCAATGCCAAGCTCCTGCAAGCGCTGCTTGAAGGCATTACGGCCACTCAATTTGCCCAGCACAATTTTGTTGGCTGACCAGCCCACGTCTTCGGCACGCATGATCTCGTAGGTGTCACGCGCCTTGAGCACGCCGTCCTGGTGAATGCCACTGGCATGTGCAAAGGCGTTCGCGCCGACCACCGCCTTGTTCGGCTGCACCACAAAGCCGGTGGTTTGACTAACCATACGGCTGGTGGCCAAAATGTGTTTGGCGTCAATGCCCATGTCAAGATTGAAATAGTCTTTGCGAGTTTTAACCGCCATGACGATTTCTTCCAGGCTACAGTTACCTGCCCGCTCGCCCAGACCGTTGATGGTGCATTCCACCTGACGTGCACCGCCAATCATCACGCCGGCCAAAGAGTTGGCTACCGCCATACCCAAGTCATTGTGGCAATGCACTGACCACACAGCTTTGTCGCTGTTGGGAATGCGTTCGCGCAGATTTTTGATGAAGTTGCCGTACAGCTCAGGTATGGCGTAACCCACCGTGTCGGGTACGTTGATAGTGGTTGCGCCTTCGTTAATCACAGCCTCCAGCACACGGCACAAAAAGTCTGGGTCAGAACGATAGCCGTCTTCCGGACTGAACTCAATGTCACCCATCAGGTTGCGCGCAAAACGGGTAGAGAGTTTGGCCTGCTCGTACACCTCGTCGGGTGTCATGCGCAGCTTTTTTTCCATGTGCAACGCGCTGGTCGCCAAAAACAAATGCAAGCGCCCCGATGCAGCGGGTTTGAGCGCTTCAGCGGCTCGCGATATATCGCGGTCGTTGGCTCGGGCCAACGCGCAGACAGTAGAGGTTTTAATGACTTCTGCAATCGATTTGACGCATTCAAAATCACCGTTTGAACTGGCTGGGAAACCCGCCTCTATCACATCGACCTTCAGCCGCTCCAGTTGGCGTGCGATACGCAGCTTTTCATCGCGGGTCATGGACGCTCCGGGCGATTGCTCGCCGTCACGCAAAGTGGTGTCAAAAATGATGAGCTTGTCAGCCATGAGATTCTCCGCAAAAATTTAAATCAAAAACCAGCAAACCAAAACAAAACGGCCCGTTGCTGGTAGCAAACGGGCCGTTGGAATTAAGGTGAACGCGTGCGCTACCGACTCCGCCCGTTGGCAGATAGAAGTAGTGCTAGAGAAATTCGTTTCATTGCACGAATATATCACAGCTTATTGCACTAGGACTATTTGTGCAGGCCACGCTCGTCAGGCTCATCAAGAGACGTGGCAATCACACTTGTCTGCTGGCCCTTGGTTCTGCGCCAAACGTAAACCGCATAACCCGACAAGCCGTAAGCAATGAAAAAGGCAAACACCATGATAGGCGGATGCAGGCCGATCACGCCGATTCCCAGTGCTATCAGAACAATCACGACGAAAGGTACGCTCTTTTTCATCTGAATGTCTTTGAAGCTGTAAAACGGCACGTTGGTGACCATCGTCAAGCCCGAGTACAGCGTCAGCACAAACATCAGCCAGGGGATTTGCAACGCAAACACACCCAAGTCCAGCAGGCCCGTGCCTGAGTAGTCAGCATCGTTCATCAACCAGATAAAACCTGCCACCAAAGCAGCCGCAGCAGGGGATGGCAGCCCCTGAAAAAACCGCTTATCAACGACAGCAGTGTTGACATTAAAGCGGGCTAACCGTAAGGCCGCGCAGGCACAGTAAACGAAAGCCGCCACCCAACCCCAACGACCCAGCGTGCTCAGGCCCCAGACATAAGCAATCAGCGCAGGTGCAGCGCCAAAAGACACCATGTCTGACAGTGAATCCATCTGCTCGCCAAACGCGCTCTGGGTATTGGTCATGCGGGCAATCCGGCCATCTAGGCTGTCCAGAATCATGGCGCTGAACACGCCAATGGCGGCTTGATCAAATCGACCGACCATCGCCATCACGATGGCATAAAACCCGCCAAACAAGCCGCCCAGCGTGAAGAGATTTGGCAGGATGTAAATGCCCTTGCGGCGCTTGCGCACCACCAAGTCCTGGCCTTGAGCCGAGGGCTGTTCGCCATCATGCATAGAAATACTCCTGTAACTAACTAACGGCTAGGATAACAAACTACTGCGATGCAAAAACCAAAAAGCCGCGCAAGCAATTTGCGCGGCCTTTTGCAGGACAAGTGCCTGCCCACCAAACGTTTTAGTTCTTTGTTTGGTCAACCAGCTTGTTCTTGGCAATCCAAGGCATCATGGCGCGCAACTGGCCGCCAACTTTTTCAATCGAATGCTCAGCCGTCAGGCGGCGGCGTGCGGTCATGCTTGGGTAACCGGTGCGGCCTTCCAAAATGAACATCTTGGCATATTCGCCGGTTTGAATGCGCTTCAGAGCCGCTCTCATCGCAGCGCGTGATTGCTCGTTAATAATCTCTGGGCCGGTCACATACTCGCCGTATTCAGCGTTGTTACTGATCGAATAGTTCATGTTGGCAATGCCGCCTTCATAAATCAAATCGACAATCAATTTGAGTTCGTGCAGGCATTCAAAGTAGGCCATCTCGGGCGCATAGCCGGCTTCAACCAATGTCTCGTAACCCATTTTGATGAGTTCAACGGCGCCGCCGCACAGCACAGCTTGCTCGCCAAACAGATCGGTTTCGGTTTCTTCTTTGAAGTTGGTTTCAATGATTCCGGCCTTGCCGCCACCGTTGGCCATGGCGTAGCTTAGAGCAAGATCACGGGCTTTGCCCGATTTGTCTTGATGAATAGCAACCAGATGAGGTACGCCACCACCTTGGGTGTAGGTGTTGCGCACGGTGTGGCCAGGGGCCTTGGGCGCAACCATCCACACGTCCAGGTCGGCACGCGGCATGACCTGGTTGTAATGCACGTTAAAGCCGTGGGCAAACACCAGTGACGCGCCTTGCTTGGCATGCGGCTCCACATTGTTTTTGTACACGCCAGCGATGTCTTCATCGGGCAGCAAAATCATCACCACGTCTGCGGCTTTGACAGCGTCGTTGACTTCATGCACCGACAGCCCGGCTTTGACAGCCTTGTCCCAGGACGCGCCACCTTTACGCAGGCCGACAACAATTTTTACACCACTGTCGTTCAGGTTTTGTGCATGGGCATGGCCCTGGCTGCCGTAACCAATAATGGCCACCGTTTTGCCTTTGATCAGGCTCAGGTCGCAGTCTTTGTCGTAATAAACTTTCATCTTTTTTCTCCTGGTTGTTAACTTAAATGGTCAATTTTTCGACGAGCCGCCTCTAGAAAAATTAGCCTCCACGGGGGGCAGCGAACCACACGAAGTGGGAAGCGTGGGGGCAACATTTCTAGACTCGAAGGATGCGCTCGCCACGCCCGATGCCGCTAGAACCCGTACGCACGGTTTCAAGAATCGCGCTGCGGTCAATAGCTTCCAGGAACGCATCGTTTTTGTGCTGATCGCCGGTCAGCTCAATCGTGTAACTTTTTTCAGTCACATCGATAATCCGCCCGCGAAATATATCAGCCATGCGCTTCATTTCTTCACGCTCTTTGCCAACAGCGCGCACTTTGACCATCATCAGCTCGCGCTCGGTGTAAGCGCCTTCAGTCAAATCCACGACTTT
>JAYVPR010000157.1:0-2190 GCA_043757245.1 Polaromonas sp.
CGAGGTGTTTTGCGCCACGTGCGGGATGACGTTCATTGCCTGAAGGGCGTCAATGAATTCTTTGGCGTCATAACCCTTATCGGCACCCAGAGTGATTTCCGCCTGCGTGTTGTCGGCGGCCTGCCGGGCGTCGTTGATCATCGCCTTGGCCGCTTCGCGTTCGGCAAAGCCATCGGCAGTGGTGACCATGGCGTTGGCCACCAGTCCATGGCGGTTGTCCGTCAGGGTGTGACCCATGTAGCGCAACCGGCTGGCGTTGTCGCCTTTGCAGTACAGCCGTGCATCGGCATCGGTGTTCGATACGTGCGTGTCGTTGCTGCGGCTCTGGTCCTTGAAGTTGGCGCTGTCGCCGTCATCCTCACTGCCGTCTTTGCGCACGAAACTCTTGTGACCGGCCCACGCCTGTATGAGGGTGCCGTCCACGCTGAAGTGCTCGCCTGAGAGCAGACCCTTGTCCTCGGCCTGCTCCAGCACCAGGTTGAAGAGTTCGATGATGGCGTCGTGCTTGATCAGGCGTTCACGGTTCTTGGTAAAGACGGTAGGCACCCAAACGGCGTCCTCCATGGACAGCCCAATGAACCATCGAAACAGCAGGTTGTATTGGGTTTGCTCCATGAGCTGGCGTTCAGAACGAACGCTGTAGAACACTTGCAGCAGCATGGCACGCAGGAGCTTTTCGGGCGCGATGCTGGGGCGACCGCCTTTGATGTCAGCTTCGTACATCCCAGAGAAAAGCACATCCATCTTCACCAACGCGGCGTTGACCATCTGGCGAATAGCTCGAAGGGGATGCTCGGCAGGTACGAAGTCTTCCAGCTTGCGCAGGGTGAAAAGGCTCTCGGTGAAGGTGTCGGCTCCGCGCATGAAGTGGGCTCTGGCTGGGTCAGTGAATCGGTATCAAGCTAAAACGTCTCAGGGGCTGGGGGCGTGGACCACCTGGGAGGTATTTCAGCAGCCTGTTAAACCTCCCAAGAAACTGCGAAAGGGTTGGGAGGTGGATTTGGGCCGAGGTATTGCGTTTTGGACTCACTCTGGCAACCTCGTGAAGTGGAGATTCACGGGATTGAGCGATGGCATCCAACCAGGGCGCCCACATCCGTCAGAGTCAGATTGTGTTTTTTGACAAGTGCAAACCTAAAAACGATAGCGTACTTTTCAATGCCATTGAGCTGGCAACCCCATTAAACGATCCGCGTTGATCGCAGTTAAAACCATGGTTGGCTGGGTAAGTGGCAACCTGAACAGGCGCTGCAGCATCTGCCTGCGTTTGAATGAACGCCTCGACCGTGTCCATTGGAATACCGTGGTCTTCGGTACCGAAATGGCATAACACGGGGCATTTCGGCTGGCGGTGAGGTTCATTCCCCACTGTCATGCCACCACCGTAGTAAGGCACAGCGGCACTCAGGCCTGTGCAATGTGCAGCGGCACGCCACGTCAGTAAACCACCCCAGCAATAGCCCAGTACCGCGACTTTGCCTGCGCACAGGGCAGCAGCGTAGTCAATTGTGGCCTGAATGTCTTGCAGCACGCCGGGAGCAGGCAACGCCTCGGCTGCGGCTTTAAGCTCGATACCTGCGGCAATGTCCCCGGGGGTATAGCCCAAATTCACACCGGGCTTGACGCGTTGGAACATGTCTGGCGCCAGCGCCAGATAGCCCTGTGCAGCATAGCTGTCGGCCACGGCACGGATATGGCCGTTGACGCCAAAAATCTCTTGCAACACGATCACGGCGGCAACAGGGGCTGACCCCACGGGCTGGCTGACGTAGACGGGGAAACGGGTGCCATCAGCGGCGCTAAGTTCAAGGGTTTGGGACATGGTTGAAGTCTTTGGTGAAGGGAAAAGGAAAATGAGAAAAATGATAGCGTAAACGAGAACGCGCAATGAAGTGCAAAAGCGTGGCGCCATCAACCTGAATTGCAGCCAACTGTGCTGGCCATGCGTGTTTCCTCTCAAGACAAAGAAGGCAGTTTGAGCGACTATTCTTGCCCAGATGGCTGAGCCTTGCTGCAAACACCGCCAGAATTGACAGAACTTCATTGAAATGCCTTCACCATGACCTTGCCTGCCTTACCACCCCCAGCAGTTCTCCTCATCACAGGCGGCGCACGCGGCATAGGCGCAGCAACGGCCCGCTTGGCCGCGCAGCGCGGCTATGCCATTGCCATCAACTACATCCACAACGC
>JAYVPR010000158.1:0-8011 GCA_043757245.1 Polaromonas sp.
ATCTGGACGATTTTTATCTGCTCGATCTGGCCCATGATCATCAATACCGCCGTCGGCGTGCAGCGCGTGCCGCAGGACTACATGAACGTGGCCAGGGTATTGAACCTGAGCGAGTGGAAGATTTTTACCAAAATCCTTTTCCCAGCTGTGCTGCCTTACATGCTGACAGGCGTGCGCCTGGCAGTCGGCACAGCCTGGCTGGTCATTGTGGCGGCTGAAATGCTGACAGGCGGCGTTGGCATCGGCTTTTGGGTCTGGGACGAGTGGAACAACCTGAACGTGAAGAACATCATCATTGCGATTTTTGTGATTGGCATCGTCGGTTTACTGCTGGAATTTGCATTGATCAAAGTCGCCACCGCATTTACTTTTGAGGAAGTGAAGAATTGAAGTCATTCAACGCGGAGGGGAGGAGTGGAATACCGAGGACGCGGAGAAGAATTCTTATTTTTATTCTCTGGGTTTGTTTAACTTCCAGCTCCACCTCCGCGTCCCCCGCGCTCTCCTCTTCTCCGCGTTGAAAAAAAGGAATCTAAATCATGTCATCACTCACCACCAAATACATCGAAATCCAAAACGTTGAACAAACCTTTAAAACCAAAAAAGGGCCGTTCTGCGCACTGAAAAATATCAACCTGACAGTAGCCAAAGGCGAGTTCGTGGCACTCATTGGTCACTCGGGTTGCGGCAAATCAACGTTGCTCAACCTGATTGCCGGGCTCACCACGCCGACTGAAGGCAGCCTGATTTGTGCCAACCGTGAAATCTCAGGCCCGGGTCCAGAGCGTTCCGTCGTGTTTCAAAACCACTCATTGTTGCCCTGGCTAACGTGTTTTGAAAACGTCTACCTGGCGGTTGAGCGCGTCTTCAGCGCGACTGAAGGCAAAGCCCAGCTCAAAGCCCGCACCGATGCGGTGCTGGCCCTGGTGGGTTTGACGGCCGCCGCCCAAAAGCGCCCGGGTGAGATTTCAGGCGGCATGAAGCAGCGCGTCGGTATTGCACGGGCGCTGTCGATGGAGCCGAAGGTGTTGCTGCTCGACGAGCCCTTTGGCGCATTGGACGCACTGACCCGTGCCAAGCTGCAAGACGAGCTATTGGCCATCGTGCAAAAAACCCGAAGCACGGTGGTGATGGTGACACACGATGTGGATGAGGCGGTGCTGCTGAGCGACCGTATCGTGATGATGACCAACGGCCCCAGTGCCACGATTGGCGACATCTTGGCCATTGAGCTGGAGCGCCCACGCAACCGGGTGGAGCTGGCTGAAAGCACAAAGTATCTGGGCTACCGCAAAGCTGTGATTGACTTTTTGTACACCCGCCAGGCGCATGTGGAAAAACTCACGGCTTGAACGCTGACCTTGATCCTGAAAACACGCCATCACGCCATCACGCCATCACGCCAACCACCAGGGTCGTAGCATTTGTTGCTTGGCCAACCCAAGGAATTAAAATGGCTGCAGTCATGACATCGACAGAAAACGGCATTCTATCCGCTACAAAAAATATAGCTACTAGCGCACAAAGAAATGGCGTTGCAGGCCAATTTAGTGCCGGAAAATACCGCGAAATCCTCATTGCTGTGGCGCTATTCCTGCTGTTTGACCTGGGCGTGCTGATTCTGAATTTTTACACCTCGTTCCAGATTGCCGAAGACGCGGTGGGCATCAATTTGTCAGGCCGTCAGCGCATGCTGTCGCAGCGCACTGCCAAGGCGCTGCTGGAAGTCGAAACCGCCAAGCTCAGGGGGCTGCCACTGGGCAAATCGCTGGAAGAATTACAACTGGCCACCAAGCTGTTTGACCAGACGCTCAAGGGCTTTCAAAATGGTGCAACAGTGCCGGGCGGCGATGGTAAACCGGTTTTTCTGCGCGCAACCGAGGGATCACTTGCCGTTGGAATCCTTGCCAAAGCTCAAACCATCTGGACACCTTATCAAACCGTACTGGCACCGGTTTTGAACGGCAGTGCCACCGATGCCGAACTGCAAACGGCAGTGGACTACGCCAAAGTCAACAACCTCAAGCTGCTGGGCTTGATGAATGAATTGACAACTGCGCTGGAGGGTGTGGCATCCCAGCGAGCCACCACGCTGCGCATGGTGCAAACGGTAGGCATAGCGCTAGCCCTGCTGAATTTTGCATTTATCCTGTTCAAATTTTTGCACAGGCTGCGCACGTCTGATGCTGAAATTGAAGCCGTTATTCAGGAGAACCGGGAGATTTTGACCAGCGTGCGTGAAGGGCTGTTTTTGCTCACCCCTGAGATGCAACTCGGCTCACAATTATCAAAATCTGCCCACACGCTTTTTGGCAGCACGCTACAACCAGGACAAAACTTTTTTGACGTGCTGCAGCCACTCGTCTCCGACAAGGTATTGAGTGAGGCGCGCGATTATGTTGATTTGCTGTTTTCACCCCATGTCAAAGAGCAACTGGTGCAGGGCATCAACCCGCTATCGAGCGTCAAAGCCACGGTTAAAAACCGCCTCGACCAGGATTTCACACGCCACCTGTCGTTTCACTTCAACCGCGTCCAGGGCGCGGGCAAAATTCGGCATCTGCTGGTCACAGTGCAAGATATTTCACAAAAAGTGGAGCTTGAAGAGCGTCTGCAAAGCGAACGCCAGCGCTCGCAAAAAGAATTTTCCATGCTGCTCAAGGCCTTTGAGACTGACCCCGTCACCATGCGCAGTTTTGTAGAGCGCACCGAGGCATCACTGCTGGAAATCAACGACCTGCTGCGCAGCACCTCGTCAGTATCGTCTGAAACGCAGGTACTCAAAGCGGTTGACGGTGCGTTTCGCCGTATCCACGCCATAAAAGGCGATGCAGCGTCGCTGGGGCTGGACGTGCTGGCCAGTCTGGCGCACCAGTTTGAAAGCGAACTGCAAAAGCTTAAAAGTGGTGGCCAGGCCACAGGCGACACACTGCTGTCATTGCCCTTGCCGTTGGGGGACTTGCTCAGCAAAGTTGGTGCCTTAAAAGCCATCAGCGTGCGCAAAACTTCGGGCAGCGAATCCACCAACCCCGTTACCCCCGACGCATTCAATGCCGCGCTGACAAACCTGACCAGTGATGTAAGCCGTGACTGTCACAAGTCAGTCAATGTCACTGTCCATATGGGCCGTGTGCTGGACTTGCCGCCGGATAAAGTCAACCAGATCCGCGACATTGCTATTCAGCTGGTGCGCAATGCGGTGGTACACGGGGTAGAAGACCCGGCCCAGCGTGCCGCACTTGGCAAAAACGCTGTGGGCCAGCTACAGGTTAATTTAACCCGCGAAGCCACAGGTGAATGGCAGTTGAGCGTGCGGGACGACGGCGCGGGCCTGGACGCCAAACGTATTCGCCAAAAACTGGTTGATTTAAGCTGGTACACCCCGGGGCAGCTGGAAAGCTTTAGCGACAAACAAATCATCTCGCACATCTTCAAGCCAGGGTTTTCAACTGCAAATTTTTCCACCACAAGCATGGCTGGGCGACATGCGGGGCGCGGCGTGGGGCTGGACGTGGTGCAAACCCATGTGCAAAGCATGGGTGCACGGTTGTTGCTTTCCACCGTGCCGAATCAGTACACCGAGTTCAAAGTCAGGTTTTCCTCATGACTACGCATGAAAGGAGCGCAACATGCGCCTCTTGATCGTTGACGACTCCAACATGATTCGAACTCGAATCTCTCGGGTGGTACAAAGCGGCGGTTTGAAAAATGTCGCCGTGGTGGGCCTGGCCAAAAACGGGCTGGAGGCTGTGCGTATTGCCAAAGTTGCCAGACCGGATGTTGTGACGATGGACCTGACCATGCCCGAGATGGACGGCATTGAATGCATTGCCGCTTTGATCAAGCTTGACCCGGCCGTCAATATTCTGGTGGTCAGCGCACTCAGCGATAAATCTACCGCGATTGCTGCCTTGAAACTGGGTGCACGCGGTTTTGTAGCCAAACCATTTACCGATGAAGAGCTGCAAATTGCGCTGCTTGACGTGTCGGATTCCCGTTAAGGACACGGCAGATGGCCAACCTCAGCGAAGCCGATCTCAGGCTATTCGTCGACTCCATCAAAAACTACTTGTGCGTCACTACGCGACAAGAGCCACAAATCACCTCTGCCTTTTTAGGCACTGGCGATGTACAGGGCTTTGAGTTCAACGGCATCGTGACGTTTTCAGGCGCCTACAACGGTCAGGTGATCGTGTCCATGCCCGCCCGGCTGCTGCGCGAATTGCTGTTGCTGCAACATGAAACAGATTTGAGCGACGGTAATTTACTGGACGCAGTTGGCGAAATTGCCAACACTTTGGCAGGTAATGCCCGCAAAACCTTGGGGGCAGGGCTGGAAATTTCAGTGCCTGTCAAAATGCAGGGCGCTCCAGGCATGAAGTCCAGAGTACGCAAACACCCTTTCATCATCACCCTGCGATGGAGTCATCATGAGGCGATGGTGTGCGTCGATATGGAGCGCAAGCACTGATTCCGTTTCCAGATCGATAGGGCACTAGGCGCGAAGCCGCAGACAGTGCTATAACGGCCAAGGCGAAGCAACAACATGTCGGATTGATATGGAAATGGAATGAGACGCTGGATTTTTGTGTGGAGGCGGCTTCGCTTCTCGATTCCCGTCTTCGCTTGAACGACGAATTTTTTAGAGCTCTGAGTCGTTTATATTTTCAGTTAATTTAGGCCTGTAAGCCAATAAAAAAGCGATCAATCAGCTATTTAAATAATAGCATCAAAGTTTTAAATAGCAGTTGCAGATCCGGCCACCTTCCTCAACTCAAACTTCTGAATCTTCCCCGTCGATGTCTTGGGCAACTCACCAAACACAACGCTACGCGGCACCTTGAAAGCTGCCAGGTGTTTTTTACAGTGCGCGACGATATCTTCCTCTCGCGCTATTGCACCCGCTTTCAACTCAACAAACGCACACGGTGTTTCACCCCAGCGCTGGTCTGGCTTGGCCACTACGGCTGCAGCCAGAACATCGGGGTGGCGGTACAGCACGTCTTCTACTTCGATGGAGGAGATGTTTTCACCGCCCGAGATGATGATGTCTTTGCTGCGGTCTTTGATCTTCATGTAGCCGTCGGGGTAGCACACAGCCAGATCGCCTGAGTGAAACCAGCCCCCTGCAAAGGCTTCCTCTGTGGCCTTGGGGTTTTTCAAATAGCCTTTCATGGCGATATTGCCTTTGAACATGATCTCGCCCATGGTTTCGCCATCTTGCGGCACCGGCTGCAGGGTGGCGCTATCCAGCACGCGCACATCGGCCTCTAGGTGGTAGCGTACGCCTTGCCTGGCGTTCAGCCTGGCACGCTCGCCAATGTCCAGCTGGTCCCACGCATCGTGCTTGGCGCACACGGTGGCCGGGCCGTAAACCTCGGTCAGTCCGTAAACGTGGGTCAGGTCAAAGCCGAGGGACTCCATGCCTTCAATCATCGATGCAGGGGGTGCAGCGCCTGCGACCATACATTTCACCCCCTTGGGCAAGCCATTCTTCAGCGCATCAGGCGCATTGACCAGCATGCCGTGAACGATGGGCGCGGCACAGTAGTGGGTCACGCCGTGGGTACGAATCGCCTCAAAAATCTCGGGCGCAGCGACTTTGCGCAAGCACACGTTCACGCCTGCGCGCGCTGCTACTGTCCACGCAAAGCACCAGCCATTGCAATGGAACATGGGCAGCGTCCACAGGTATACCGCATGCTTGGGCATGTCCCATTCCAGAATATTTGACACAGCGTTAGCCGCCGCACCCCTGTGGTGATAAACCACGCCTTTCGGGTTACCGGTAGTACCGCTGGTGTAGTTGAGGGCTATGGCGTCCCACTCGTCGTCGGGCAGCTTCCACGCATAGCCCGCATCACCTGTGGCTAGAAAGTCGTCGTAATTGATGCTGCCAATGCGGTTGCTGTCACCCGCATACAAAACATCTTCAGCATTGATGACCAGCAGCGGCGCGCTCGACGTGCGCAGTGCCAATGCCTGTTGCATGGTGCCTGCAAACTCAGGGTCAACAATCACGACTTTCGCCTCGCCGTGATCCAGCATGAAGGCTATCGTTACGGCATCCAGCCGGGTATTGAGGGCGTTCAGCACAGCGCCCGTCACAGGAATGCCAAAGTGCGCCTCCACCATTGGCGGTGTGTTCGGCAGCATCACGGCTACCGTGTCGCCTTTGCCAATGCCATGCTTTTCAAGTGCGCTGGCAAGTTGACGGCAGCGGGTGAAGGTATCAAGCCAGGTTCGGCGCAAGTTGCCGTGCACCACGGCCAATTTGTCGGGGTATACCTCAGCCGTTCGCTCGATAAACGCAAGCGGCGACTGCGCAGCGTAGTTGGCAGGGGTTTTGGGCAAGTCGGTGTCGAAGATAGTGGGCATGTGTCTCTTTGAAGTCTTGGATGCAGCTTATTCCATTTCCAGATCAATACGATATGTTGTTGCTTCGCCTTGCCGTGCTGCAGCACTGTCTGCGGCTTCGCGCCTAACCTCCTGTCGATCTGGAAATGGAATTACACCCGGTCGCGGTGCGATATTTCAACCACCACAGCCCGCGCGGCCAGTTGAGCCACCAGAGCCTCGGCGCTGGCGCGGTTTTTGGCGTCCAGATTGGCATCCCATTCGTCCAGCAAATACACCGCGGCTTGAGTTCGGCTGACGATTTCTTGCAGGCTTTTCAGCTGCCGCTCCCCGGATGAAAAACCACTGACGACAGATTCGTCATCGCCCTCAGCCAACGATGCGCTCACGGGTACAGCTGAAAACGCAAAAGCCAGCTTGTCGCTCGTTGGCCAATAAAAAGCCCCCGCCCCAAGCCGTGCCTTGAGCGCCACCAGCAGGGTTGACTTGCCCGAACCATTGCTGCCGCGCACCAGCAGACGGCTCTGCGGCTGGGCGCGGATACGTGCCAGCGCGTCGTTAACACTGGCGCAAACCACCACCTCCTGGCCCTTACTTCCAGACACAGAGAGCGTGACGCCATCAAAGCGAATACGCTGGTCAAAATTGGCATCGGGCGCGGGCTGCATGGCGGCGGATGCGCCTGTCATGCGCGTCCACACGGCCAGCAAATCATTCCAGCCGCTGGCCAAACCATGTACGTTGTATGACAAATCAATCTGCCGGGGAAGTGTGGCGGCCAGCGCTATCAAGAGGCCCGTGTCAGTCACGTTGCGCCCGGCTATCCAGGCCAGGTAGGCAAATACCACCACCAGCGCAAAAATGCCGCTAACGGTGGCAATGCCCTCGCGTGCCAGAATCGCCCGGATTTGCGCCCGCAGCGCATCACGTAGCCGCAGCTTGAAGCCCGCATGCCAAAGCCGATAGTTGTAACGGTTGCCTGTGGTGATGTTGTCCCAAGCGGTGTAGGTATGAGCCGTCATGCGGTTGCTGGTGCGCTGCTGCGCCAGGTAAGCGCCAGCCACCGGGCGGCGCACCAGGTATTGCAGAGCCAGCAGGGTCACAAACACAGCCGCATACACAGCGGGCAGTCCGGCATCTATGGCGTAGCCCAACACGATGGCATTGAATATCAGGCCGAAAAAGAGCTTTAAATCAGCCTCCAGCTCGTACACCAGCTCAAAAAATATTTGAAACGTTTCATTGGTTAAAAATGGTTCGACCTGCTCGCGCTGGCTTTTGTCACCCAGCAGCGCGGGCTGGTGGCGGTTGTCCCGCGCAAAGCGCAGCATGTAGCGGCCGTACGCCCCAAAACCCGCCCGCTCAGCAAATATCCAGCTGGTCGCGCCCACCACGTAAGACGCTGACTGCGCCAGCACAATCCAGACGAAATCAGAAATCAGAAATTCCTGATCGGCTACGTCATGCCCAGCCTTGATGATGAGCGCCGTGGTGGCGGCGGCCAAAGCGGCCTCGATCACCAGAAAAAACAGCATCACGTAAAACGGACGGCACAGCAAAAAACGGACAAAGTCCAGGTTTCGGTAAGGTTTTTGAGCAGTACTTTTTAACGGGTGTGCGGACATTTAGCAGCGTTGGGAAGATTGATGAGAAG
>JAYVPR010000159.1:0-2189 GCA_043757245.1 Polaromonas sp.
ATGAGTTTGCGGGGATGACCAGGCCCGACGTGCAGGGCTCCAACTGCATGGCCAACTGCGCGGTGCAAACTGGGGTGGTCAGCAGCCTGCCCGACCATGCGCGTAATGCGCATGGCAATCTGGCTGAGCAGTCGCGCAGCATTGGCCCCAGCCGGGGGGCTGAAACGGACTCAAAAGACTTCAAAACGGCTCAAAACAGCCAAAATAACCCATCAAATACGGCTGTAGCCCAATCAATTCGGGCGCAAGCAGCTCCTGAAAATATAGCATCTATAGCATCTACAGCGTCGGGCCTGTCGCTCGCCAGCATCCAGCCCGTACTCGACAAAAATACCTGCATGGCCTGCCACGGCATGTCAACCAAGCTGGTGGGGCCTTCGTTCAAAGACATAGCCGCACGGTATAAAACCACAAGCGATGCTGTCAGCCTGCTATCGGGCAAAATAAGGAATGGTGGGCAAGGTGCATGGGGTGCGATACCGATGCCCGCCCAGGCCTTGAGCGCAGCAGAATCAGCCCGAATTGCGCAGTGGCTCACAGGCGGGATGCCGCCCTAGTTCACTTCGGGAAGTGTCCTGTTCCACATATTGAATTTTTTGTGTCAATCAGTCTAAGTTAGTCAAGTTATCCAGCCAGTTTGTATTGAAGGAGTCAACCATGGAACGTCGTGATTTTTTAGCCCGCTCATCGAGCGCAACCGCAGTGGCGATTGCCGCCAGCGTCGGTCTGTCAGCGCATGCCCAAACCGTTGCCGTGAACGCACCGGGCTGGAACAAAGCCGCTTTTGACAGCAAATCCCTGGCGGATGCCGCCAAGGCCATGGGTGCCACCAGCGCCCCGGTGGAAAGCAAAGACCTGATGCTGCGCGCCCCTGAAATTGCAGAAAACGGCAATGTGGTGCGCGTTGGTGCGCTCAGCAACATTGCAGGCACCACGCAAATCGCCTTTGTGGTCGAAAAAAACCCCAGCGCGCTGGCCGCCAACTTTGACATCATGGCCGGTACCGATGCCAATGTGGAGACCAACATCAAGATGGGCCAATCGTCCAACGTGTACGCGCTGGCCAAGGCGGGCGACAAGTATTACTACGCCGTCAAGGAAGTCAAAGTCACCCTCGGTGGCTGCGGCGGTTGATACCGTTAACCCCCTATAGATCAGGAGAAGAAGCATGTCAGATCCCATGAGAATCCGGGCCCAGGCCCAAGGCGACAAAACCACCGTGCGTGTGCTGGTCAGCCACGAGATGGAAAGCGGCCAGCGCAAAGACGCGGCCGGTAAAACTGTACCGGCCTGGTTCATCCAGTCCATCAGCGCCACTTGGAACGGTAAGCCCGTCATGAGCGCGCAGTGGGGCACGGCGGTGTCGAAAAACCCGTTCATGCAGTTCAGCTTCAAGGGCGGCAAAGCGGGCGACAAGATTGCCGTGACCTGGGTCGACAATCGGGGCGATAAACGCACCGACGAAGCGGTGGTTGCCTGATACGCTATTGAATGCCATGAAAAAAATACTTTGTCACCGCGTTGTTTGGTTTCACTGCCGTAGCGCTTAGCCTGTCTGTGCTGGCCCAAAAAACCACCGCCGAAGGCATTGCCGAATACCGCGCCATGCTGGCCGACGGCAACCCGGCCGAGCTGTATGAGGCCAAGGGTGAAGGCCTGTGGAAGCAGGCGCGTGGCCCCAAAAACGCATCACTTGAAAAGTGTGACCTGGGCAAGGGCGCGGGTGTGGTCAAAGGCGCATTTGTCGAGCTGCCGCGCTACTTTGCAGACACCCAGCGTGTGCAGGACCTTGAGTCGCGCCTGCTCACCTGCATGGAGCAACTGCAAGGCTTTAACGCCGCCGAGATTGCCAAGACACGCTTTGGCGATGGCGAGCAAAAAACCATGGAGTCGCTGGTGGCCTATGTCTCGGCTGAGTCGCGGGACATGACCTTCAATTTGCCGCAAACCCACGCACAGGAAAAGCTGATGTATGAAGTTGGCAAAAAAGTGTTTTACCTGCGCGGTGGGCCGATGGACTTTTCATGCGCGTCCTGCCATGGTGAAGACAACAAACGCATTCGCCTGCAAGACCTGCCCAACCTGACCAAACAGCCGGGTGCGAGTGTTGGTTTTGGCTCCTGGCCTGCGTACCGCGTGTCAGCAGGCGACTTGTGGAGCATGCAGCGCCGCCTGAACGACTGCTATCG
>JAYVPR010000160.1:0-2183 GCA_043757245.1 Polaromonas sp.
GTCCACTTGCCGCGCGGGCTGTCAATCGTCGCGCCTTCCATTGACTTGTAGAGTGCCGCTTTGCTGTTCAGGTCACCTTTGACAGCATTGGCTCCCTGAATCAGCAGCAGGCCGGTATCGTAGCCCTGTACCGCGTACACATCGGGCTGCGACTTGTAGGCCTTGGCGTAGTCGAGGCGAAATTTTTTGTTGCGGGGCGTGTCCAGCGAATCGCTGTAGTGCATGGTAGTGATGATGCCGTCCGCGGCGGGGCCTGCTGCGTCCAGTACGCCTTCGGTCAAAAAGCCTGAGCCATACAAGGGAATTTTGCCCTTCAAACCGGCAGCTGCGTAGTCGCGGATAAATTTAGCCGCGCCGCCCCCTGCAAAAAAGCAGGCCACTGCATCGGGCTTGAGGGCAGCAATTTCTGTCAGCAGTGCCTGGAATTCCACTTGCGGGAATGGCAGGCCCAACTCCTTGATGATGGTGCCGCCCGAGGCGGTGTAGCTTTCCTTGAAGCCTTCAAACGCTTCGTCGCCGGCTGCGTATTTCCAGGTGATCCAGACGGCTTTTTTGTGCCCTTTGGCCATCATGGCCGGGCCCAGCGCGCGGGTAGGTTGCGAGTTGGTGAACGACGTGCGGAACACATTGGGTGCGCACAAGCCGCGGGTAGCTGCGTGTATGCCCGCGTTGGGAATCAAGCTCAGCACCCCGGTGTCACGGGCAACTTTTTGAATGCCCATTTGCACGCCTGAATGCACGGTGCCGACCAGCACGTCAACCTTGTCGCGCTGCACCAGTTTGTTGGCGTTTTCAATACCTTTGGATGGGTCTGATTCGTCATCAACCTTGAAGTATTCAATCTCGCGGCCACCAAGCTTGCCGCCTTGCTCATTGATAGCCATGCGAAAGCCGTTTTCAATCGCCACGCCAAGTTGTGCAAAGGTGCCGGTGTACGGCAGCATGAAGCCGACACGAACCTTGGCCGCTTGCGCACGCACGAGTTTAGGCAACAAAAGGCCCGTAGATGCAGCACCAACAATGGCGGCACTGCGGGTCAAAACGAGGCGGCGAGAGGTCATTGAAAACTCCTGGTGGGGGATGAAAAACGTGAAAAGCGGACTGTATACATATTAAGCGGCAGGCGTTGCATCAGCCATAGTGTGAAACCCGAGCTTTAGTGGTGAATTGTTTAAACTTAAAGCAAATTTAACCTATTGATCCGGCCTTGTGAAGTCTGAATTCCTTTATCCGTTCGCACTGAGCTTGGTCGTTGGGTTTCCCCTGTGCTAGCCAGGCTTCGACAGGCTCAGCCCGAACGGAAACTCAATACATCATCGGGCCGGAGCAATAAAGAAAATTTAAGAAAAGTTAAATTTGCCGTAATTTAAACCGCTGAATCTTGCCCGTAGCTGTCTTGGGCAATTCAGCCACAAACTCAATCCAGCGCGGGTATTTATACGGCGCCAGGTGCTGCTTGGCATGGGCTTTCAGCTCGTCAGTGCTGGTGTTTTGGCCCGACTTGAGCACTACGTAAGCTTTGGGTTTGACCAGCTCTTCTGCGTCCGCCACGCCAATCACTGCAACCTCATATACCGCCGGGTGCGTCATCAGGCAGGCCTCGACTTCAAACGGTGAGACGTAAATACCGCCTACTTTGAGCATGTCGTCACTGCGCCCGCCGTAGGTGTAATAGCCGTCGCTATCCAGCGTGTATTTGTCGCCGCTTTTGGTCCAGTCGCCTGCAAACGTGGCTTTGGTTTTGGCGCGGTTGTTCCAGTACATGATGGCCGAAGTCGGGCCTTCGACAAGCAGCTCGCCAATCTCGCCCACCACACAGTCTTTGCCGTCGTCACCGACGATGCGCAGCTGGTAACCGGGTACGGCTTGGCCTGTGGTGCCATAGCGCACCGCGCCTGGGCGGTTGCTTAAAAAGATATGCAGCATTTCTGTCGAGCCAATGCCGTCCAGAATCTCCACATCGTAGGCGGCGCTGAATTGCCTGCCCATCTCGGCGGGCAGTGCCTCGCCCGCGCTGGTGCAGATCCGTAGCGCTACCTCGGCTTTGGTGGGCCGGGCTGGGTCCGCCAGCAGGGCGGCGTAGAGCGTGGGCACGCCGTAAAAAATGGTCGGTTTGAACTGTTTGAGAATGCCAAACACATCAGCAGGTGTGGGGCGCGAAGGCAGCAACACTGTGGTGGCTC
>JAYVPR010000161.1:0-7981 GCA_043757245.1 Polaromonas sp.
TTCCAGATCGATACGACATTAGGCGCGAAGCCGCAGACAGTGCTGTAGCACGGCAAGGCGAAGCAACAACATGTCGGATTGATATGGAAATGGAATTAGGCTGCAGCCAGCTATTTTGCGAGCTGGTTGAGCTGAATGATGGGCAGCATGACTGCCAACACGATGAGCATCACCACAAGACCCATGGCCACGATGAGCAGCGGCTCAAGCAAGGTCGCCAACTGGAGTGCGCGGCGCTGCACCTGCGTGCCAAGTTGTCGGGCGGCGCGGTCAAGCATGACGGGCAACTGCCCGGTTTGTTCACCCAGGCGGGCAAACATGCTCAGCAGGCCGGGGAAGCGCTTTTTTTGCGCAATAGCCGATGCCAGCGGCGCGCCTTCCCGTACCAGAGCCAAGGCATCGAGTGCGTCGGCGCGCATGGCCCGGTTAGACAAGGTTTCAGCCGCCGCCTGCAATGCTTTAAGAATCGGCACACCGGCTGCAGCCAGCATGGCCAAAGTGCTTGCAAAACGAGCGCCGTTATAGCCACAGGCCAGCTTGCCCAAAATAGGAACGTTTAGCCATGCGGCATCAAATTTTTCTCGAAATGTTGCGCTAGCCCAAGCGATACGGGAACAAGCCGCTATTGAAATAATAGTTAATAAAATTAACCAGGTTTGATTGCGAATAAACCCAGCCAGGCCCAGCATCAGCACGGTCAGCAGGGGCAAGGCACGTTTGCTACCGGCAAACACCTGCGCCACCTGCGGCACCACATAGCCCAGCAAAAACATCACGATGGCAATGGCCACCAGGGTGACGATGGCCGGGTACAGGGCCGCGCCCACCAACTGCGACTTGAGCTCCTGGCTTTGCTCCAAATCATCAGCCAGGCGTTCGAGCACTATGCCGAGATCACCGCTTTGCTCGCCCGCACCCACCACCGCGCAATAGGTGGCAGGAAACTCTCTGGGGTGTTGTGCCAGCGCAGCGGCAAAGGCCGTTCCGCCGTTCACCTCTGACCGAAGGCTGGCCACCAGGTTGCGCTGAGGCTGGGTTTCGGCCTCATCGGCCAAAGCGGTTAGCGCACGCTCGAGCGGCAAGCCCGCAACCACCAGCCCAGCTATTTGCCGCGTCCAGATCGCCAGCGCAGTGGCGCTAAATACGCGCTGGCTCCACAACTGGGTATTCCAGCCCTTGCCGCCCCTGCCGCCATGGCCGGCGCTACCTTCAGCGCCGTGAGCACCGCTTGAAACGGGCGCAACATCAAGTGGCACCAGCGCTTGAGCCCGCAGCATGGCGCGCGCACTTCTGGCCGTGTCGGCCTCAATAATGCCTTTGCGGCTAGCGCCATCAGCGCTGAGGGCTTGGAATGAATAAACCGGCATAGCTGACTAGTCGAACGAAGCGCCGGGCCGCCCCAAGCGAAGTTCAGCCCACCCGGGGGGCAGAGCAGTACGCGAAGCGACAAACGTGGGGGCCATATCGAACGAAGCGCCGGGCCGCCCCAAGCGAAGTTCAACCCACCCGAGGGGCAGAGCAGTACGCGAAGCGACAAACGTGGGGGCCATATCAGTCTCGGGTCACTCGTACCAGCTCTTCCCGGGACGTGATGCCGCTTTGCACCAGGCGCTCACCGTCCTCGCGCATCAGCGTCATACCGCCCTGCAACGCGGCGGCCCTCAGCTCAGCCTCAGGCGCTTTATGGTGAATTTGCGCCCTGATGGCGTCGTTGGTAGCCAGCAATTCGAATACGCCGGTGCGGCCTTGGTAACCGGTTTTTCCGCACGTCGCACAGCCCGCGCCCTGGCACTGGGTACACAGCTTGCGAACCAAGCGCTGAGCCAGTACGCCGAGCAACGACGAGCTGAGCAAAAACGGCTCAATGCCCATGTCGGTCAACCGCGTGACGGCGCTGGCCGCATCGTTGGTATGCAACGTCGCCAACACCAAGTGGCCAGTGAGCGATGCCTGAATCGCAATTTGCGCCGTCTCAAAATCGCGAATTTCACCGATCATGATGACATCGGGATCTTGGCGCAAAATCGCCCGCAAAGCCTTGGCGAAGTTCAAGTCAATCTTGGGATTGACTTGCGTTTGTCCGACACCGGGCAGCTCATATTCAATCGGGTCTTCAACCGTCATGATGTTTTGCCGCCGGGTATCCAGCCGCTCAAGCGCAGCATACAAAGTGGTGCTCTTGCCAGACCCCGTAGGGCCGGTGACCAAAATAATACCGTGCGGCTGAGCGACCAAGTGCTCAAACCGCCTGAGCACATCGCCTTGCATACCTACGGCTTCAAGGTTAATGCGTTCACCACTTTTATCCAGCAAGCGAAGCACCGCGCGCTCACCGTGCGAGCTGGGCAGCGTACTCACGCGCACATCAACCGCGCGGGTGCCGATGCGCAGTGAAATACGGCCGTCTTGTGGGAGGCGTTTTTCGGCGATGTCTAAATCAGCCATGATTTTCAGGCGCGAGATCAGTGCCGCATGCAGCGCGCGATTAGGGTTGACCACGTCGCGCAGCGAGCCGTCAATCCGAAAGCGCACACTGGAATGGCGCTCGTACGGCTCAATGTGGATGTCACTGGCACCGTCGCGCGCCGCCTGGGTGAGCAAGGCGTTGAGCATGCGGATGATGGGCGCATCGTCTGAGGTCTCTAACAAGTCCTCAATCGCAGGAAGCGACTGCATCATGCGAGATAGATCAACATCACTTTCGACTTCACTGATAACGGTAGCGGCGCTGGATTCGCTCTGCGCATACGCAGCGCTGATGCGTTCCTCAAGCAAACCTGCCAGCTCAACTTTGATTTGACTCACGTCAAACTTACGCATCACTTCACTGATGCCGGCAGCTCCGGGCCCACTCAGACTGTGAAGCCACAATGTGCGTTCGCCGTCGGCTTCTTCAACCAACAGTTGTTGCGTACGGGCATACGCATAAGGCAGCGGGTAACTGGGGCGGCTTGGATGGCCTGGATAAGGGGCAGCGTTTTGGGCTTGCATGGCTATTTATTAAGCTCTGGAAGTGCCGGAAGTACTGGCGAGCCGGTCACGGGTACCAGCACATTGGGCACGGGCTGCGCTTGCTGCTGGTTGGTGCGCATCATCTCATAGCGGTCTATCGACAAAGCGTCTGTTGCCGCGGCGTCCCGCACCACCACTGGGCGCAAAAACACCATCAGGTTAGTTTTCGTACGGTTGCGGCTCTCCGACTTGAACAAGTTGCCAAACAGGGGGATGTCGCCAAAACCTGGCACCTTGGAATCGTTGCCGGCGTACTCGTCTTGCAACAAACCGCCCAGCACCACCACAGCACCGTCTTCTACCAATACATTGGTTTCGATGGAGCGCTTGTTGGTGACCAGCCCGCTGGCCGCATTGACCGAAGCCGGGTCAACACTGGAAACTTCTTGGAAAATGGCCATCTTCACCGTTCCGTTTTCACTGATTTGCGGTTTCACACGCAAGGTCAGGCCGACGTCTTTACGTTCAATGGTTTGAAACGGGTTGACACTGCCGCCGCTGGAGCCACTGCCGGTGTTGGTAAATTGCCCGGTAACAAAAGGCACATTTTTACCGATAACGATTTTGGCCTCTTCGTTGTCGAGGGTGAGCAAATTTGGCGTCGACAAAATGTTGCCCGCTCCAGACGTTTGCAAAAAATTAGCCAGGAAACCCAGGAAGTAGACACCGTTACTGCGCGCTGCCACGCCGAGGTTAAGGCCCGGTGTCGGTAGTGCCTTACCCCCAGCCAGAGCCAAAATATTTTTACTGGCGTTAGCGCCGCGGCCAAAGTTGGTGCCCAACAAGCCGATCAGCGCATCGCCCTTGCCTCCCAATGGACCCTGCCACTGGATTCCAAACTCGGCCGCTTTGTCCATATTGACTTCGGCAATCAAACTTTCAACGTACACCTGCGCGCGCCTGGCATCGAGCTGGTCAATCACTGCGCGTATTTGCCGATATTGCGGCTCAGACGCGGTGATGATGAGCGAATTGGTTGCCGGATCAGCCTGAATAAAGCCGCCCGTGGTTGGTGCGCCACTGGGGCTCAAGGCGGCGCTTGCGCCCGTCCCACCAGGCACACCAGGCACAACTGACCCGGAAGCCGACGCCGCGCCAGAGGCAACCGTACCCGCCAAGGCTGCTCTCAGCACATTGGCCAGCTTGGTCGCTTCAGCGTTTTTAAGGTACACCACATAAATATTGCCCGAAGCGCCGTTGGGGCCATTCAGCGAAGGCTTGTCCAGGCCTTGCGCCAGCGACCTGACAAGAGCCAACTTGGCAGGATTGGCGGCACGCACAATTAACGAATTACTTTTGGGCTCCGCTATGACCGTCGTCCTGTAACCAGGCTCCGCCGCAGCGGCGGGGCCACCAGAGCCGCCGTCGAGAAGCCGAACAATCAGCGGCGCAATGTCAGCAACCGACACATGCTTGACTGCTATCAACTCGACGTCGGTGGCGTTGGCCACGTCCAGGGCAGCAATGATGCGGCCAAGGCGCGTCAAGTTGTCGGCATAGTCAGTAATGACCAGAGAGTTGTTACCCGGGTTCACGTTGATGGTGTTGTTCGGGTTGATCAGTGGTCGTAATATGGGCAACAAATTCGCCGCACTTTCGAAACGCAACTTGAAGACAGTGGTCGCTATTTGCCCACCGCTGACTTGCTCTCCATTTGACACCGCTCCGCCCTGCAGTTTTGCATCCGCTTCCGGCACGATCTTGTCCAAACCCGCCGCGTTGACAACGGTAAACCCTTGTAAACGCAAGACGGCCAAAAACTGACTGTAGGCCACTGCAGGTGACACCGGACGCTCCGTGTTTAGGGTAATGGTGCCCTTGACACGCGGGTCTATCACCACGTTGCGGCCGGTAATGACCGCCATGGTGCGGGCAACCGCCTCGATATCGGCGCCCACAAAGTTCAGGGTGATGGGCTCGCCCCGCTTCGGGGCTTCGGCTTGATTGACGGGTTGAGCCCACACATTTGACGTTAAAAACCCCACGCCAGCCATAGTTAGGCCACCTATCGCCATCAGATTAACAACACGGCGAAATTTAAGCGTCGGAAATTTCATACGAATTAGCCTAGTTTTATGATGGACTGCGCCCCGTTACGCTTGCCAATAATGTTTAAAAGATTCGCCAGCGCATCCATTCTGTCCGGCAATGCACTGGCAACCCCGTTGAACTGAAGCCGCTGATTTGTCCACTGGCCCTCGCCTGTCAGCTGCAAGCTACCTGCCAAGGTCTCAAGTCTCAAAGTCGTCGTAGCCCCGCCTTGCAACACCAACCGGTAGCTGCCAACTGGCTGCAAAGTGGACAGGCTAGACGACATCTCATTGGCATCCAGCTGCACTCGTCCATATAGATTTTGGCGACCGCCAATCCACTCGACGTAAAGCCCCTGCGTCGTCACCGCCAATTGGCCTCGAGGACGCAGGGTGTTCCAGGGTGTTCCCAGGCCAGACAGTAACTCGGCGGGCCACTGCGTCTGACCGTCTGCAAGGCTCACCCTGACACCGCCCCAACCCACGGGTACAGCGACCAGTTGCAATGCCTGCAGCGTGCAACAGTCTGCTTTGAAATGTACCGAGAGGCCACGCCAGCTGGGCATGATGCGCCAATGGGTCAGCCCCGGCAACACGGCAGCGTCCCGACTGCCTTCACTGCCCGATAGCATAAGTTGCGACCAGCCTTGCCAAACAGTACCGCGGGGGGCGATAAAGCTGACCTGCCCGCCACTCGCTGTGCGCACCCATTCAGCAAGCCAGCGAGCTGGTGCGAACACCACCAAAGCTGCCAGTAGCCCTACACAGACTCCTGCGGCCGCCCAGTTCCACAAAGCCGCTGGCGATCCAGCTGACGAGGTTGCAAACGAGGCTGCTGGCCGAGATGTCCGGTACTTCATGGCGTTCATGGCCTTCATGGCATTAACGGGGAGGCAAGCTCATCACGACAACACCGTTCCAACGGGCAGCACCTGGCAGCAGCGAGCGCGTTAGGCGTACCTCAATCGGCACCGATTTGGCGTTGACTCTAGCCTCGGTCAACCATTGGGCTACAGCATCGGCAGAGCCGTCTTGCAGGGTGACGCTGGCTCTATCACCCGTCACCGATAACTTGGCTGAAGCACCCAACGCCACGTTGGTAGCGCTGGTCAGCGCGCGCAAAGCCTCATCATATTTTTGAACTGGCTGCTTTTGAAATGTGGCAACCTCCAGCTGCATAGCACGCATTCGCCCCAACTGCGCATCAAGCGTGCGTGCTTGCATATCAGCGCTACGCAGTGTGGCAATAGCTGGCGCGAGCAGCAAAAGCCAAATTAGCGCGCCCATGACTGTTACCAACGCCAGCAACACCCCTATTTTTTCGCGGTTTGCAAGGGTTGCCCAACGACCCTGCAGGCCTTTAAGCGCAGCTGGGTAAAAAGAAACAAACGACTTCATGAACCTTGCGCCTGTTTGACAACCACATCTTCGCCATCAAGCTGCGCGGCGTAACCTTGCGCTTGCAGCTTGATGGCGACAATTGCAAGCGTAGCAGCGGCGACACCAAGCCCCTTCAGCCGGAGCTCTCCAGCTATAAATTCAATAGCTGTTGGCACTGGCAATTCAGGCGCTGCAGACTGAAATCTTGCCAACATAAGCTCCATATCCGTACCCGCTACCACGCCGCTCTGACGTTGCAAATCTGTAAAAGCACGGGCCATCTGCAAGGGCGCGTCAACGATCACGCGCACGTCCGGAAAAGTTGACGTCAAGGTATTGGCGATGGCCGCACGCTTGAACGACAGTGCCGACTGCTCTTTCCACGCCCATGCTTGCAAACCCAGCAGATTCACAACAACTAGCAGCGCCGAAGCCCAACGCGCAGCGCGCCACTGCGGCGCATGCAGCAAGTTCGAAAAACCTTTCGACAAGCGTTTTTGAACGCGCTTTTGGCGCGTGTTGAGCAGATCAAACTGTGCCAGGTCCCATTCAGACCTCGCGGCGGCCATGGCGCGCTGAGCGCTGGTTTGCAGGGTAACGCGACCTTTAAAGTTTTGCTCTGCTATCGCGGCCACGCCCGGTTCGGCAAATACACCAGCCGTATCAGGCCAGGCCAGCAGCGCAACAGCGGCCGCTGACACTGGCAGTTGCGTCACGCCGTTCGCACCAGACACCCGTATTTTCGGGTCGTCGCTTGTGCCAACAACATGGAGGGCAGCAAACGCCACAGAAGCATCCGAAGCATCCGGTGGTGCCAGCTCTGGCACGATGCGCGAAGCTGGCCGTCCGGCCTGAGCTAGCGCAGCGAGCCACGCGGTTAACCAAGCGCGGTCGCACGCGGCCACCCAAACCTTGGCTTGCGCTCTGGCCTGGGGCGCAATCGCAAAGTGCAGCTGGCTCGGCTCATCGAGCAAGTGGTCTTCTAGCAAGCCGGCTAACACGGCGCGGACACGCGCCGTGTTGCCGTCTTGAAAAAATCCCCTGTCAAGCGTGCCGCGGGGCAATTCAACCTGATGCCAGGACAGCAAGCCACTAGGCACAACAGCCACAACTTCGGCGCTGTTGGCGACAGGCAGCAGTGCCAGAGGCACAGACACTTGACTCACCGCTACGCTGCCGTCGTGCGTCAGCACCGCATCGCACAAAGTAGCGGCTGTAGGGGGCTGCGCTGCAAGGGTAATGATCAAGGTCGTCATGGGTAACTTTTGCTTATCATTGTAGGGGGGCGCATCAACGCGCTGAGCTGGCATGATCGCGCCACAAGACTTTGACTGCGAGGCCGTCTCGCTGCAAGATGGAGCGTTCTTGCGTCACCGCTTGCTCCAGCCTGAAACGGCCTTGCACCTCGAAAAACCGCGTACTCACGCTTTGTTCCGAGCTTTCAAGCTGTACCGCCTGGCCCAGCACTTTGGCAGCATCTGCCAGCACTGCAAAGTGATTGTTTTGCCGCGCGGTGACCAAGCTCTGCGCCTGTGCCATGTCCAATGCCGGGATGCTGG
>JAYVPR010000162.1:0-2178 GCA_043757245.1 Polaromonas sp.
AGGCCGTACGGGCTGTGGATAACTCCCCAAAACAAATTACGTCACCGTTCACTACGTTCCCAATTTCCAGCATACAAGGTTGGGATGGGGGCACGCACGATGCAAGATGTGTTTCTGCACCTGCCCCCACCCCAACCCTCCCCCACAAGGGGATGGAGTAAAACAACGGCCACCTGAGTGCGACACGCCATGAACGCAAAGTTTGAAGTCCTTTTAAGGTTGGGCGACAACTGCCTGGTGTTGTCGCAGCAGTTATCCGCCTGGTGCGGCCACGGCCCTGTGCTGGAAGAAGATTTGGCGCTGACCAACACGGCGCTTGACCTGCTAGGCCAAGCACGTTTGTGGCTGTCGTATGCGGGTGAGGTTGAGGGCGGGGGGCGTGATGAAGACGCATTGGCTTACCACCGCGACGCTGATCAATTTCGCAATCTGTTGATTCTGGAACAACCCAATGGCCACTATGGCAACACCATCGCACGTCAGTTTTTGTTTGATGTGTGGCACCAGCAGTTGCTGGTCTGTTTGTGTCAATCCAGCGACAGCCGCATGGCTGATATCGCTCAAAAATCAGTCAAAGAATCGCGTTACCACGTCGAGCGTTCTGCTGGCTTGATGGTTGCGCTGGGTGACGGTACCGCGCTTAGCCATGAGCGCATGCAAGGTGCGATTGACAAGTTGTGGCCGTATGCACATGAGTGGTTTGAAGCCGATGCGGTAGATGACCAATGCGCTATCGACGGTTTGTGTCCGGCTGCCAGCAGTCTTGCAGAACATTGGCACAGCACGGTCAAATCGGTGCTTGCCAAAGCCACATTGGCCATGCCCAACTACGACGGCCATCAAAAAGGTGGCAAGCGCGGCCTGCACACTGAGCACTTGAGCCACCTGCTGGCATCCATGCAAGTGCTGCAGCGCACGCACGTGGGGGCGCAATGGTGAAGGCGGTTAATCAGGTGAGTCAGGTGAGTCAGGAAACTTTGCTCGGTTGGCTAGGTCAAGTCATGGACCCTGAAGTGCCTGTGGTGTCGATTGTTGACCTGGGTATTCTGCGAGACGTGCAGTGGCTGGCGGCGTCTGAAAGCAGTGTTGTCGTCACAGTCACGCCGACCTATTCAGGCTGCCCGGCAACCGAGGTGATCGCCCAAATGATTCGTGAGGCTTTACATGCGCGTGGCGTTTCAAAAGTTGAAGTACGCACACAGCTTTCACCCGCCTGGACGACCGACTGGATGACCGCCCAAGGCCGCGATGCCTTGCGCGCTTACGGCATAGCGCCGCCAGCAACCAGAGCGCCCAACTCTGATGGAAACCAGGTGATTGATATTGCGGCTTTGATGCCAAGCAAAACGATTGTTCCTTGCCCGCAATGCGATTCACGCAAGACCCGCCTGCTGTCGCAATATGGCTCCACGGCCTGCAAAGCGCTGTACCAGTGCAACAGTTGCCTGGAGCCATTTGATTACTTTAAACCGCACTGAGAGATCCCAGGTTTGGCAACGCATTTATTTCACAAATTGGCAGTGGCCAGCGTAGAGGCCAGCACGCGCGACGCGGTAGCGATTACCTTTAAAGTGCCGGAACATTTGCAAAAAGAGTTCGTGTTTGTGCAGGGTCAGCACCTCACACTGCGCACAACGATTGATGGGCTGGAAGTTCGGCGTTCGTATTCTATTTGCTCGGCTATACAAGACAAGCGGCTGAGAATTGCTATTAAAAAAGTAGCTGGTGGCCATTTTAGTCATTGGGCTGTGGTTAATTTGTTACCGGGTATAGCGGTTGACGTCATGCCGCCGCAAGGGCACTTTCATATACCGCTCGCTCCTGAGTTACCCCGGCATATCGTGGCCTTCGCTGCCGGTAGCGGTATCACGCCGATACTGTCCATCATTAAAACCATGCTGATCGCTGAGCCTTTGACGCGCATCACGCTGGTGTACGGCAACCGATCATCTGGCAGCGTGATGTTCAAGGAAGAGCTGGAAGATTTAAAAGACACTTACCTGACCCGCTTGAATCTGGTGTGGGTGATGAGCCGCGAGACGCAAGAAATTGAGCTCTTTAATGGCCGCATAGATTACGACAAAACCTGCGACTTGCTGACGCGCTGGGTTAACCCCGCCTGCATTGATGCGGCTTTTATTTGTGGGCCGCATGACATGATGCTGGCCGTCACGCGGG
>JAYVPR010000163.1:0-2175 GCA_043757245.1 Polaromonas sp.
CCATCAGGCTGCGGCAAATCGACGTTTATGAAGCTGGCCACGGGCCTGAAAATGCCATCGCTTGGCAAAATTCTGATCGATGGTCAACCCGTCACTGGGCCACTGAAAATCTCAGGCATGGCGTTTCAGGCACCGTCGCTGTTGCCTTGGCGCACCACGCTCGACAACATATTGCTGCCGCTGGAGATTGTGGAGCCCTACCGCAGTAACTTCAAAGCCAAGCGCAAAGAGTATGCAGAGCGTGCCCTCAAGCTGCTGGAAACTGTGGGCCTGGCTGGCTATGGCGACAAGTTTCCGTGGCAACTGTCGGGCGGGATGCAGCAGCGCGCCAGCATTTGCCGCGCGCTGCTGCATGAACCCAAAATGTTGCTGCTCGATGAGCCATTCGGCGCGCTCGATGCCTTCACCCGAGAAGAGCTTTGGTGCATTTTGCGTGACCTGTGGGCAGTGCAAAAATTCAATGTGATTCTGGTCACACATGACTTGCGCGAATCGGTGTTTTTAGCCGATACCGTGTACGTGATGAGCAAAAGCCCAGGCCGTTTTGTGGTTAAGAAAGAAATCAACCTGCCGCGCCCGCGCGACCTTGAAATCACTTACACCAAAGAGTTTTCAGACATCGTGCATGAGCTGCGTGGGCACATTGGTGCCATTCGAAAAACTGCAGCAGTTGCCTGAAATCATTGCCTGAACTCGTGACCTGATTTAGTATATTTATGAGCAATAAGCAACTTCAATTCTGGGCGCCATGGGTGCTACTGGTCATCATCATTGCCGTGTGGCAATTGATTTGTACCGTCTTCAAGGTGTCAGAATTCATCTTCCCCAGCCCGCTGCGCATTGCCACCCAAACCTGGGAATACAAGGAAGTCATTTTGGGCCACGCCTGGCGCACCTATTGGGTCACGATGGCCGGGTTTGGTATTGCTATTTTGGTAGGTGTACTGCTCGGCTTTGTGGTGGGCTCGTCGCGCCTGGCCTATGCCGCCGTTTACCCGTTGATGACTGCTTTTAACGCGCTGCCCAAAGCTGCTTTTGTACCGATTTTGGTGGTCTGGTTTGGCATTGGCATTGGCCCGGCCATCCTCACCGCCTTCCTGATCTCGTTCTTTCCCATCATGGTCAACATTGCCACCGGCCTGGCGACGCTGGAACCCGAGCTGGAAGACGTGCTGCGCGTGCTGGGTGCCAAGCGCTGGGATGTGTTGGTCAAAGTCGGCCTGCCGCGCTCCATGCCGTACTTTTACGGCTCACTAAAAGTAGCGATTACGCTGGCCTTTGTGGGTACAACAGTCAGCGAGATGACCGCCGCCAACGAGGGCATTGGCTACCTGTTGATCTCCGCCGGTTCAGCCATGCAAATGGGCCTGGCCTTCAGCGGCCTGGTGGTCGTCGGCGCGATGGCGATGGTGATGTATGAGCTGTTCAGCTACATCGAAAAAAACACCACCCAGTGGGCGCACCGCAGCTCAAACAACGAGTAAACGGGTAAAACCGTGTTCAGGAAAGGGGCTGGCGCTGGGTACTGGGTACTGGGTACTGGCAGTGGCTCGTTCCAGGCTTTGCAATACGGATACCCGCACTTTCTGGGGTCGCCAAATTTTGGCAATATACGGTCAGAAGACTGCAACGCCAGTTCGGTTGCAGGATCGCTTTACGGGTTTGCCGAATCCCCTCTCACATCACATAGTCAAGGCTTTGCAACCGAGATCTGCGAAGCCGAGTTCTGGGTTGGGTCGTAGGTCAGGTTTGTGCCGGAGATGTTTTGCACCGTCATGACGGTGATGCTTGTGAGCCTACTGATGACAGCACTGTTCAGGGTGCAACTGCCTGTGCTGCTGGTAACGCAACTGGCCGTGCCACCTGGCGAGAAGCTGCCACTCACAGTAGCGTTGGGGACCAAGGCACCACTGCTGATGTTGCGAACGGTCGCCGTGACATAGGCGCGCCAGCCGGTACCGCTCTTGGCGGATTTACCCTCCAGAGATTTAATCGCCACGCTCGTTTTGGCGGCCTCTGTCGGCGCACCCGCTGCCCGTGAATACACCAGCAGGT
Organism: Polaromonas sp.; assembly: GCA_043757245.1. Lineage (GTDB taxonomy): Bacteria > Pseudomonadota > Gammaproteobacteria > Burkholderiales > Burkholderiaceae_C > Polaromonas. The sequence goes on from JAYVPR010000163.1 coordinate 2,056, forward strand.
TCGGCGACCCGGTGCCAAGCGCAGTGAGCCGATTGGGCGTGGCGTTACTGATCAGAAAAGATGTGACGGCAGCAGGTGAGGCGGTGGTATTCGCGGCCAGTGCCAGTGCAGCAGCCCCGG
>JAYVPR010000164.1:0-7949 GCA_043757245.1 Polaromonas sp.
CTATGACACCATCATGCCGTCAGTCGTTCGGGTTGTGGGTTACAGCAAAAACAAAGATGGCAAAGAGGACAAGGATGAAGGCCGCAGCGTCGGCACAGGGGTGGTCATTGTCGACAAAGGCATCATTTTGACCAATCTGCACGTGGTGCAAGGCGCAGACATTATTCACGTCACCTTTGCTGACGGGCTGACAACGACCGCAACGATTACCGGGGCACAGCCTGAAAATGACCTGGCCGTGCTGCAAGCCCACAAAATTCCGGACGACATGATTGCCGCCACCATGCGTTCTACGGCTGACCTGCGGCCCGGCGACCTGGTGATGGCGGTGGGCTACCCATTTGGCATTGGGCCATCAGCGTCAAGTGGTATTGTGTCCGGTTTGAAACGGACATTCCGGTCGCCAGAAGGCCGACAGGAAATGCGCAACCTGATTCAATTTGATGCTGCCGCCAACCCCGGCAATTCAGGCGGGCCGCTGGTGACGATGGACGGCGAAGTGGTGGGCATCGTGACTGCGATTTACAACCCGAATCAACAAAGGACGTTTATTGGGATTGGGTTTGCAGTGCCTATTGAGAATGCAGCGTCGGCTGCTGGGATGCCGCCTTTTTAGTTAAACGCAAAACCAATACCTTCACCGCAGAGGCGCAGAGAACGCAGAGTAAGACGAGGAAAACTAAAATTTCATTTGAATTTCTCTGCGAACCTCTGCGTTCTCTGCGTTCTCTGCGTCTCTGCGGTGAATGACCCCGAATTTGAACCCTAATGAAAGACTCACCACCATGCCAGACGCCAACCAAAACACCGCCCAATTGATGGAGCAAATCCTCTACGAGGTCAAACGCATCGTTGTCGGCCAAGACAATTTTTTAGAACGTGTCATGGTCGCCATCCTGGCACAAGGCCACTTGCTGGTTGAAGGCGTACCGGGGCTAGCCAAAACCCTGACTGTCAAAACACTGGCCAACACAATCACAGGTAATTTCAAACGTATCCAGTTCACACCCGATTTGGTGCCTGCTGATTTAATTGGCACACGTATTTACAACCAGAAAACGGGTGAGTTCAGCACGTCGCTTGGGCCGGTTTTTACCAATCTTCTGTTGGCCGATGAGATCAACCGCGCACCGGCCAAAGTGCAAAGCGCTTTGCTGGAAGTCATGCAAGAGCGCCAAGTGACGATTGCCGGGGTCACGCACAAGGTGCCTTCGCCTTTTTTGGTGATGGCCACACAAAACCCGATTGAAACTGAAGGAACCTACCCGTTGCCTGAGGCCCAGGTTGACCGCTTCATGATGAAGGTGCTGGTCGACTACCCAACCGAGGAAGAAGAGTTCGTCATCGTGCAGCGCGTGACCGGACCGGCCGTCGCCGTATCCGCCGTGGCCACCACAGAGCAACTGGCAGCATTGCAGGCTGAATGCCGCAAAGTCTATGTTGATCCGTCGCTGGTGCAGTACGCGGTCAAGCTGGTCTCAAGCACACGCAACCCTGAAAAGCACGGCATGAAAGAGCTTTCCCGCTTCATCACTTTTGGCGCCAGCCCACGTGCGACGATTAATTTGACTGAAGGTGCCCGCGCTTTGGCCATGCTTCGTGGCCGCACCTATGCGTTGCCTGAAGATATGACAGATCTGGTGCCTGATGTATTGCGGCACCGTCTGGTGCTGTCGTATGAAGCGTTGTCTGAAGGCTTGAGCCCCGATGCTGTCGTGAGAAAAATCATGGCCAAAATTCCGCAGCCGACCAAACCGCTAGCTCATGAAGCCTTGGCAGCCTAACCATCCCAGCCCCGCCCGATCCTCCGTTCGGGCTGAGCCTGTCGAAGCCTATAGCAGCCCTTCGACAAGCTCAGGACGAACGGGCATGGGTAGCGCAGAGCTGCTCCTGCGCAGGCTGGAGTGGACGGTCTTGCGCCGCCTCGACGGCCTGCTGCGGGGCGACTACCGCACCTTGCTGCGCGGCACCGGTATCGACCTGGCCGACTTACGCGAATACCAGCACCACGACGATGTGCGGCATATCGACTGGAACGTGACCGCTCGCCTGCAGCAACCGCATGTGCGCGTCTTCACGGAAGACCGTGAAATGAGCGCCTGGTTTTTGCTGGACTTGAGCCCGTCGATGGACTTTGGCTCGGGTGACCAACGCAAGCGGGGCTTGTCTGCAGAGTTTGTGGCCGTGCTGGCACGCACACTGACCCGCCACGGCAACCGCGTGGGCGCGATGCTCTATGGCTCGGGCGTAGATGCTGTCATTCCCGCGCGAGGCGGCAGGCAGCACATTCTGCAGTTGCTGCACACGCTGCAAATGCGGCCAGACGCGCCGCAGGCAGGCCCAACCCGGCTGCATGAATTGCTGGAGTCTGCCGCCAAGCAAATCCGCCGCCGCTCTACTATTTTTGTGGTGTCTGACTTCATCAGCGAAACTGGCTGGGAGAAGCCACTGGGCATGCTGGCGCAACGGCATGAGGTGATAGCCGTGCGGCTGCTTGACCCGATGGAGCTTGACTTGCCTGACCTGGGTTTGATCCCCATCACCGATCTTGAGACGGGTGAGCAATTGCTGGTAGACACCCATGACAAGGGTTTTCGCCAGCGCTTTGCACGCATTGCAGCGCAGCGCGAATCGGACTTGCGCCAGTCGCTGACCCGCGCTGGCGTGGATACCCTGGAGCTGTCTACTGACGGTGACCTGGTCGAGGCACTCATGCGTTTTACCGATTTGCGCAAACACCGTAGCCGTATCTCTGCAGGTAGCGCTTTGCCTGCACATCTGAAGCGCGCTGCGTAGAAATCGAAGCAGAACCGATCAAGTTAAATCAAGTCAATCAAAGACATCCGATGACCTCCCCGATGACATTTTTATGGCCAGAATTCCTTTGGCTGCTGCTGGCTTTACCGCTGCTGGTGCTGCTGTACGTCTGGCTGTTGCGCCGCAAGAAAAAAATCGCTCTGCGCTATGCCAGCCTGTCCATCGTGCGCGAAGCCATGGGAAAGGGCCAAAGCTTTCGCAGGCATATCCCCCCACTGCTGTTTTCAATTTCAGTCGCTGCCATGCTGGTGGCATCCAGCAGGCCGTTTGCGGTCATCACCCTGCCATCAGACCAGCAAACCATCATGCTGGCCATGGACGTGTCTGGCAGCATGCGGGCGACGGATGTCAAGCCCAATCGGCTGGTCGCGTCGCAAGAGGCAGCCAAAGCATTTTTAGCCGAGCTGCCGCGCAATATACGGGTTGGCATTGTGGCGTTTGCTGGTACGGCCTCGGTGGTACAGCCGCCCACGCTGAGCCGAGAAGATCTGGTCGCCGCGATTGACAAATTTCAAATGCAGCGTGGCACGGCGATTGGCAATGGGATTGTGGTGTCCCTGGCCGAGCTGTTCCCCGATGCAGGTATCGATCTTGCATCGATGCAATCAGGCCGCGACCGCCAGCGAGGTGTGGCCATTGACCAGCAACCCGTCGCTGGCAAAGACGGTAAAGAAAAGAAGCCATTTGTGCCTGTAGCCCCCGGATCCTATACGTCTGCCGCTATTATTTTACTAACGGATGGCCAGCGCACCACGGGTGTTGACTCAATGGACGCGGCCAAAGCTGCGGCTGACCGGGGCATACGCATCTACACCGTGGGCGTGGGTACGGTCGATGGCGAAACGATTGGTTTTGAAGGTTGGTCCATGCGTGTCAAGCTGGACGAAGAAACCCTCAAGGGCATTGCCAGAGCCACACAGGCTGAATACTTTTATGCGGGTACGGCAGCAGACTTGAAAAAAGTTTATGAATCGCTCAGCTCGCGTCTCACGGTGGTGAAAAAAGAGACCGAACTTTCAGGCTTGTTGGCGCTGGTTGCAGCAGCCTTTGCGTTGCTGTCGGCTGGGTTGTCGCTGGCTTGGTTTAACCGGATTTTGTAAGAGAAAGTCATTGACCGCAGAGGCGCAGAGAACGCAGAGGTTCGCAGAGAGGAAAAAACCTTATGTATTGGTTTTCCTCCTCTTATTCCGTTTCCAGATCGACACGACATTACGCGCGAAGCCGCAGACAGTGCTATAACGGCCAAGGCGAAGCAACAACATGTCGGATTGATATGGAAATGGAATTACTCTGCGTTCTCTGCGCCTCTGCGTTGAATACCCCGCTTTACTTGATATTGCACTCACGTCGCAGCAAAGCCAGCGCATCATCCAAAGCGCCCACTGCATCGCTTCTCAAAAGCGCTTGCGCTTCTTCAACAAAGTTTGACCACAGTTGCGCATAGTCATTTTGGTATTGCGCAGGCGCCTGGTGCCAGATGTAATCTGTGGCTGCTTCAGGCTTAAAACCCGCTTTTTTAATCTTGCGAATCAGCGTGGTGGCGCTTTTTTCGTTCAAAATTGTCTTCGGTGCGGCATGTGCGGCCAAGCAAAAAAACAGTGTTAGCAATGAGCCATCATCCGTATGGCCACCCGTGGTTTTAGCCCAGTCATCGGACACGTTGCGGTCATGGTGATCGACTTCACTCAAGCCGTCTTCCAGCCAAAAATACCGCCCCATAAAAGCGGGGGTCTGGTCAAACAGGCGCCGGGCAGGCAATTTGGCATCCAGTATCTTGGCTGCATCACGCATGATGGACTGCTGTACGCCGGAAGCCACTTCACCGAATTCGTCAGGCAGCTTCTTGGGCAGGTTGACGTTAAAGTCTGAAGCCTTGCCACCATACTTTAAGCGCAAGCCAGCAATCATCTTGTCAAAGCCTACCCAGTCGGGCAACTTGGTGCCCCGGCACGCCATCACGAGCAAGGCGGTGCGAATCACGGCTTCTGCGTCTTTGCCCGCTTCTTCCAGGTCATCGGCATCGAAACCCAGCGCATTGGCAAACCAGACGGCGGCATCAATCACCTGCGCGACCTGCTGCCGCTTGGCCAACTCAGCCTGGTAATCAGCCAGACTGCACAGCGACCATTTGGCCAGCTGCGGAATATGGTCGTCTGTAAAACCGCCCGACTCATTCATGCCAAAGTGGCTGTTTTGCGGCATCGCGATCATGGCTTTGAGCATGTCAGAGCCGCCTTTGGAGCGCGATAAAAAGGAATGGTCTTGCAGCGACACAGCCGCTGTCTGCAAATCGCCATCGCAACTGCTTTCCAGATACAAGCTCACCAGATTCACCATCCGGTCTTTGGCTTTCTCAAGCTCGGGGCGCAAAAATTCGGTGCCAAAGTAACGTGCGATCTGCACCATGCCTTTGGGTGCGTCTGCTTGAATAGCATCGATTTTTTGGTTGTCGATGATGTTGTGCTGAAGTCCGTATTGCAGCGCCTTCTCGAAAAACGGACGCGCATCGTACAGAGATACGCCGGCGCCTGAATCAAGATGTATCGCCATTGCCCGGCCTAGATCGCCGACTCTTCGTCAGAATCACGCTTTGCAGGAGTGGCTTTGCCGCGGTCGGTATCACCCGTTTCAACTTTTCCGTCGTCGTCTTCAAGCGCTTCATCGTCACCAAAACCGGCATCAAAGGCACTGGCCTTGGCACGCAGCACGAGCAGCATTTCAATAAACAAATCTGGCAATTCGTAGCGGAGCAGCCAGGCCAGCTGCATCCAGTCCTGGTCGGCTACTTCGTCTTGCTCCAGCTTGGGCTTTTCATACGCCTTGGCCAACAGCTCGTCTTGCGAGAGCATTTCGCCGTGGTCTTCCATCGCGTCGAACGAGCCGGTGCGGGCAAATGCCTCAACACGGCTCCACTTTTCAGAAAAGTAGTCCGCCAGCGCGTCGCTGCCGCCCTCCAGCTCGCCAATCGCTGCTAAAAAAGCCAGCGGGTCAGCATCATCCCGAAAAATAATGGCGTTCACCATGCCGCGCAGGTGCGTACGGGTCAGATCTTTGTATTGCTTTTCAATCACCACGGCACGCGCAAACTGCTCGGGCGTGACGAGCAAATTAATAACGGATTCTTTCGAGTTGTCATATTCGCGGATGATGGCCAACACGTCCTTGGCGGGCAGTTGCTCCAGCACCACCATCAGCGCGGCATCGCCCTCGGCATCGGCCAGTTCCACCAGCGCGCCTTCAGCGCCAACGATGTCGCCGGCGGCAATCAGCGTTTGGGTTTTGGTGATCAGTGCGAGGTTGTTCGTTGAGGTGCTCATTGTTTAATCTTTTCTATCAAAACCTTGCGCCACCATCCAGTCATCACCGGCCTCTTTGCGGGCTTTGGCGTCTGCGCGTTCTTCAGCGTCACCGTCAAATTCCTCTTCATCGTCAGATTCATCATCGTCTACCTGTGCCGCGTGCGTCACTGGTTTTCCAGCCATGTATTCGAGGCCAGCCGCTACAGTTAAAAACCATTCGCCACCGGGCTCACTCAAGACCTTGTCGGCGAGCTCTTGCGCCCACGCTGCGACTGAAATGTCTGCAGCAAGACCACTCCAATCGGGCAACTCATCAGCTTCAAAACTCAGCAAGTCGTCCATCACGGCGGGTGCGTTGAAGGTAAAAGCCTGATGAAAAACCACCGCCACCATCTCAGGGCTGAGTTCCATCATCTTGACCAAAAAGTCAATCTCGCCGCGCTTGTCAGCCAGGCGCTTCTTCAGCACGTCTTTGCCTTCTGAATCCTGGCGCAGGTCCTCAAGTTCAGCCTGGTAGGCCGAGCGCAGGTCGGTAAAAAAGTTGGAAGTAGACATAGTTATCAATTAATTGAGGGCAAAAGGGAGAAATTTAAACCACCGACTTGAAGTAAGTCTGCCAAATATCGCGAGCTGTCTCCATCGGATCATCCAGCAAACTGCGGCGGCGGTTGTCGTCATAAGCTTGCCGCTTGTCGATGTCTGACAGCACGTCATAAGCCTCCTGCACCGCCCGAAAGCGCGCCGATGCATCGTCTGCTGTATTTCTGTCAGGGTGATAGAAGGAAGCTTTCTGACGAAACGCTTTTTTGATGTCGGCCAGTGTGGCAGCGCTGTTCAGGCTCAGGATGGTGTAGTGGTCAGTCACACGTGAAAGGCCTCGACCTTTAGACCTGCAAAAATTTTGAACTCAGCCACGTTACGCGTCAGCACAGCGTACCCATGATGGATCGCTGTTGCCGCGATCAACGCATCATGCGCACCAGCCGTCATATTTTTAGACAACGCCGCCACCATGCGGGCATGGGTACGAACAACAGGCATTGAAAACTCCAGTACGGGAATAATCGACAGCAGGTTTTCTACAAACGCGCCTCTTTGAGCCTTGCGCTGCGCAGTACTGGCTCGCTCAACACCCACAAGCAATTCACTGGCAGTAATCGCGCTCATATAAGCACCACCATATTCAGACCAACGCGCCAAGTCAATCTTTCCGCCAGATCGCTCAGCCAATATCCACACGTCAGAGTCAATCACGAGGCCCATGGGTCACTTTTGGTTTTGAGATTGGCGTGCACACTGCGAACGTCCTGCGCCATAGCTGAACGCTCAGACACATTGAGCTGCGGGCCTTTTGCCAAAGCGTCATCAAGTTGATCAATCGGAAAGCCACTACTGGCCACCGCTGGCAACACACGCGCAATAACCCGTTTACCGCGCTGAATATCCAGCGATTGGCCTTGGTATTGAACTTGGCTTAAAAAATCTGACAAGCCGCGTGAAAATTCCGTTACGGTTAATGCAACGACACTCATGATGTACGCTCCTAAAATCTGAGAATAAGTTTATCAGATTTAAAGACGTTTTGTTGCACGACTGTAACATTGCGACCTAAATAAATTTGTAACTACTCAGCCCCCCTACTCCTTCCCCTTCCGGGGCTAAGGCCTGCGGCTCCGAGTCCGCCAATGCGGACTTGGACAGGCCGAAGAGCTTTCGCCTCTGGCGATTGCAGGTGAGGTTGGGATGGGGGCACGCACGATGCGGGCAATTTTTCTGCACTTGCCCCCACCCCAGCCCTCCCCCGATAGGGGAGGGAGCAAGGCCAAGCACCTG
>JAYVPR010000165.1:0-2172 GCA_043757245.1 Polaromonas sp.
AACCGAGGACGCGAAGTTTTTAGATTATTTAAAACTCCGCGTCCTCCGCGCTCTCCTCTCCTCCGCGTTGAAATGACTTCAAACCCTCTTCCAGTCAAATTTGGCTTTTTTACCAGTGCCAAACAACTTCAAAGCGCCTTCTTCGCCCACCGCATTGGGGCGAATAAAAATCCAGTTCTGCCAGGCAGACAAGCGGCCAAAAATACGTGTTTCCATGGTTTCTTTGCCGGGAAAACGCAGCGATGCTTCCAGGCCCGTCATCGCGTCGGGCGACAGGCTGGCGCGTTCTTCGAGCATGATGCGGATCTCGCCTTCCCAGTCGATGTCGTCAGGGGTCAGCGTGACCAGGCCCAGCGCCAAAGCCTGGTCGGCACGCAGCGGGCTGTCGTTCAGGTTTTTCAACTGCGTAATCGTTGCCTCGTCTTCATAAAAACGAGTTTGTAAACGGCTGAGGTTGTTGACTGCCAGGAACCAGCCAAAATTGGCTGGACTCAGTTGCAGCGCGGGTGCTGCATCAGGGGAATCCGGCAAGTCCAGCATGTAAATGCGGTCGCAGCTAAGGGCCAGTTCATAGAACGTGCCGGCAAAGCATGAGCCGGAATCAACCAGCGCAATCAGCGAGCGGCTGGTCACGTCCAGCCGGGCCAGCGTGCGGCGCAGCGCACCTGTGGTTTCTTTCACCAGCCAATGGTCTTTGAGGCTCGCCAGAGCTTGATCCATTTTCATGACGAGCGCCGCATCGCCCTGGGTTTTGATGACCCAGGTACCAACTTCCAGCTCATTGGTGCGCAAATTCAGAATCGCATCGTCCAGCTCGCGCTGGAGCTTAAGCGGATACCAATTGGCGCCTGCAGCTTCGATGGCTTCAGGCGTTGACTCGATCGCGCTTGAAGGTGCTTTGACCGTGATGGTGGCGATTCGGCTGCTGCGGTCAACCTTCGCATCGACCACGCTGTAGTGGTAGCCCGCATCATCAATCAGCGACTTCAGCGGTGTTAATTCAATGCCTTTTACACCCTCTTTTATGCCTGCGCCCCTTGTAGATCGAGCGCGAGCAGCTTCTATTTCAGTAGCAAGTAGCGCACCAAATGCTTGCGGCTTGGCGTGTTCGTCAATCAGCTTCCAGTCTTTAGCGCGGTCTGCGCGGACCCCTTCAGACATGGTGCAAAAAATATCGGCCAGGTCGCGGCGTACCTTGCGTTTGTCAGTCACGCGGGTCAGGCCGCCGGTGCCCGGCAGTACACCCAGCAGCGGCACTTCAGGCAGGCTGACGGTGGATGAGCGGTCGTCAACCATGATGATGCGGTCGCAAGCCAACGCCAGCTCGTAGCCGCCGCCTGCGCATGCGCCCGTGACAGAGGCAATCGACTGCAAACCATCGTGGCGAGATGAGTCTTCCAGGCCGTTACGGGTTTCGTTGGTGAACTTGCAAAAATTCACCTTCCAGCCGTGGGTGGATACACCCAGCATGTAAATATTGGCACCCGAGCACCAGATTTTCTCTTTGCCCGATTCAAACACCACCACCTTGACGGAGGGGTGTTCGAACCGAATTCGATTAATCGCGTCGTGCAGTTCAATGTCTACGCCGAGGTCATAGCTGTTCAACTTCAGTTTGTAGCCGGGCTTGATGCCGCCGTCTTCATTGATGTCGAGCTTGAGCTTTGCCACGTCACCTGCTACGTCCAATGTCCAATGCTGGTACTTGGCTGGGTGGGTGGCAAAGCTGACCATGTCGCGTTCAACCCCGCTAATGGTTTGTTTGAATAAAAGTGGCTCTGTCATGGCGTTCATGTTGTCTCCTTCGGGTTGTCAAAGCCGTTCGCCCTGAGCTTGTCGAAGGGCTTCGACAGGCTCAGCCCGAACGGTAACGAGTGGCACGGCTCTTTTCAAGTCCGTCATGCTTTGCCTCAATGTTCTGGCGGCGGTATCGACCACAGCATCGGCTCTGGCATAGAGCGCCTCGCGGCTTGACAGGATTCGGCGCAAATCGTCGAGCGCTTCATGGTTGGCACCAGTTGCATCGAAGGGCCGCATATCGCCTTGGGCCACCACACGTGCCATGTGCTCTTCAGGGCTGGCTTTGAGCCACACGCAGTAAAAGCGACTTTGCAGCAAATCAAAAGTTTCACGTTCACTAACAATGCTGCCGCCGGTTGTCATGACCACACC
>JAYVPR010000166.1:0-2163 GCA_043757245.1 Polaromonas sp.
GCTTGGCAGACAGGAGCGAGAGCCGCTCCAACTGGTCGCGCAAAGCCTCGCGGGGGCGGGCGGGGACGGCAAAGTGTTGGCGCAAAAGCTGCTCGTACAAGCCCTGCAAATCCAGCGCCACCGGCAGGCCAGGCAAGACAACACCGTCTTTTTGCCAGGGCGCGGCATGGTAGTCGCCCACCACCCATTGGCCGCTGGCAGCATCACTGGGGCGTTTGTACGCTGCAACCGCTTGGCTGTGGCCTTCAAACCGCAAGACAAACAGAATGGGAAAAGGGATGGCCTTGTCGATGCACTGCAGTACCGAATGACTGACATCCGGCAGCTTCAAAGCCACTTCAAATACCTCAATCTCCGGCACCGCTGGCTTGGCGGGCAGATTGATGGTCTCTGGCGAGAGCTTGTAGGCCCAAGTGATGCTTTCCACCTGCTCCACAAATAAGGCACGCAACGCCGCCGTGGGCTTGGCATGGGCGTAGATTTTCGACTTGGTAACCGGGCGGGCCACGGCGGCCTGCGGCGGCCAGGCGAACAGGGCGCTGGGCGGGTTGCTTACCAAGTCTCTAGCCTCAAGGACGCGGGCACATGTGCGAATGCCTTGTCGCGGCTGATGAGGATTGCATCCACAGCGACAGCATGGGCGGCAATCATCATATCGAGGTCGCTCAGGTTGATGCCTTGCGCTTCTAGGGTGCTGCAAAACGCGCCATAACACCGCGCCACAGCTTCATCCCAAGGCAGCACATCCACCCGCAGCAGCACCTGGGTCATGGCATTTTTCAAGCGCTCGGGTTGCCCTTTGCGGTGCAAGCCGTATTCGAGCTCTGCCAGTGTCACGCTGGAGATCACCACTTGGCCCACGGGCACTTGGGCTAAGCGCGCCAACAAGGCAGCGTCGCGCCCCTGCATGATGTGGCTGACGACGTTGGTATCAAGCATGTAGCGCTGCGTCACTCCTGCCAACCCTCAAAGGGGTCGCGGCGCACGTGGGGAGTTGCCGCAGGGCGGCGCTCGATCAAAAGGTCTTCGTCTTTGTTTTGTGCAACGACATCCAGTAGACCCTGCCAGTCTGTGGGCTTGCGGGACAGCACCACGTCCCCCGTGACAGGATCATGGCGAATAAAAACTTCTGGCACATCAAAGCGAAACTCCAGCGGCAGCCGAACGGCCTGGCTGCGGCCGGTTGCGAATATTTTGGCGGTTTGCTGCATGGTGGAACTCCTCTTTTAGAGATATATCTCATGATATATATCAGCAGTCAGCCTGTCAACCCATGCTCTCGTTCGTTGCCTGAATCACCAAGAAGCTGATCAGCTCGAAGTCTTCAAGCCCGGCAACTTCATGCACCAAGGCGCTGGTTTTGCCGGGCGTAAACAGGCTGTCCACGTCTTGCTCTTGCTGGCGCTCAATCATGGAGTGAATGGCTTGGTCCAACAACGTGGAGTAAGCCAACATGTTGCGGCCATCGTCGGTGGCCTTGTTAAAGGGCTCAAACGTGGCGGGCACCGGCTCACTGCGGCCTTTGCAGGCATTGCGGGCCAGGTCCAGCAAGGCTTTGACCTCCATGTGGTCGGCAATGATGGAGCCGTCCATGCCGATGTAAACCAAGTAGTAAGGGTGCAGCCGGTTCTTTTGCTGCACAACGGTACCAGCCGCACCAGTTAACAGACGGTTGCGCAACGTGAAGATGACGCCGGGGTGCAAGCCCTTGTCAGGGTTGGCGGGCACCACGGCATGCAGGCCGTTGGGCGCTCTAGCCAGGTCGCCATGGGCTTTGACGTAGTTCAACAAGTCCATGCGGAAGTCGTTCAGGCCCAGGTCGGTAATGGACACCCCGGTTTTGAGGTCTTCCATTTCAATGACCTCTTCCTGCAAGCGGCGCAATTGCTCTTTGCGGTAGGCCACGTCGTTGGCTTGGGCGGACAGCACGTTGTCATCGCCCGTGGCGGTTACGTCGGCAATCATCATGCGGCTTTCCACCCGCTCTTTGAGGCGAATGTACTCGTCCAGGCTGATGTCTGGCCAGTAGTTGACCAACTGAATGCGCGCATTGGGGGAGCCAATACGGTCCACCCGGCCAAAGCGCTGGATGATGCGCACGGGGTTCCAGTGGATGTCGTAGTTGATAACGGTGTCGCAGTCCTGCAAGTTCTGGCCTTCGGA
>JAYVPR010000167.1:0-2155 GCA_043757245.1 Polaromonas sp.
AAAAATCGGCCTGGTGGGCCGCAACGGTGCGGGCAAGTCGTCGCTGTTTGCCATGCTGAACGGCACCCTGCATGAAGACGGCGGTGAGTTTTTTATCCCCGCGCAGTGGCGCATGGCGCAAGTGGCACAGGACATGCCCGAAACCGAGCAAAGCGCCACCAGCTATGTGATTGAAGGCGACGTGGTGCTAGCAGCCGCACAGGCTGAAGTGGCTGCATCGGAGACAAGCGGTGACGGCGATCGCATGGCACACGCCTATATGGAGCTGTACGACGCTGGCGCACACGACGCTGAAGCGCGGGCACAGGCTTTGATTCTGGGCTTGGGTTTCAAGGTGGCAGAACTGGGCAACCCGGTCAACAGCTTTTCAGGCGGCTGGCGCATGCGCCTGCAACTGGCGCGCGCGCTGATGTGCCCGTCAGACTTGCTGCTGCTCGATGAGCCGACCAACCACCTGGATTTGGACGCGCTCGTTTGGCTGGAGGCTTGGCTGAAACGCTACCAGGGCACGATGCTGGTCATCAGCCATGACAGGGAATTTCTGGATGCTGTGACAGACGTAACGGTACACATTGAAAGCGCCAAGCTGACCCGCTACGGGGGCAATTACAGCAAGTTTGAAGATTTGCGCTCCGAGCAAATGGCGCTGCAACAAGGCGCTTACTCGAAGCAGCAAGACAAAATCGCCCACCTGCAAAAATTTATCGCACGCTTCAAGGCCAAGGCGAGCAAGGCCAAGCAAGCGCAGAGTCGGGTCAAAGCCCTTGACCGCATGGAGAAAATTGCGCCGCTGCTGGCCGAGGCCGACTTTACTTTTGAGTTCAAAGAGCCTGCTAACTTGCCCAACCCGATGTTGTCGATGCAAAACGCCTATTTTGGCTATCCAGCGCCTGATGATGCGCCCGCAGGCACAAAGCCCACTGTCATCGTGCAAAACGTCAGCAAGTCGGTACTTGCTGGGCAGCGCATCGGTATTTTGGGTGCCAACGGTCAAGGCAAATCCACATTGGTTAAAACCGTGGCCAGAGCTCTAGCACCGATCAGTGGTGACATGACAGAGGGTAAAGGCCTGAACATTGGCTACTTTGCCCAGCAAGAGCTTGATGTGCTGCACTTAAATGACAACCCGCTGGAGCACATGATTCGGCTGGTCAAAGAAGTCACCGCCGCAGGCAAGATGGGCAACCAGCCAACGCGCGAGCAAGACCTGCGCAGTTTCTTGGGCAATTTCAACTTCGGCGGCGACATGGTCAAGCAGGCCGTGGGCAGCATGAGCGGTGGCGAAAAAGCGCGCCTGGTGCTGTGCATGATTGTGTGGCAGCGCCCCAACCTGCTGCTGCTTGACGAGCCGACCAACCATCTGGATTTGGCAACGCGCGAAGCGCTGAGCATGGCGCTGAATGAGTTTGAAGGCACGGTCATGCTGGTCAGCCATGACCGAGCTTTGCTACGCGCCGTATGCGACGAGTTCTGGATGGTGTCCCAAGGCGGTGTTGCCCCATTTGACGGCGATCTGGACGACTACCAAAAGTATTTGCTCGACCACGCCAAGAAGATGCGTGAAGACGCCAAAAAGGCCAGCGCCGCACCTGCACCTGTAGTCAAAATCGCTATCGAAAAAGTAGCTAATAACCTCAGTAAGCAGCGGGCTCACGCCAATTTTGATGCTAAAAAATCCGCAAAAACAGGGGAGGATGATGCTGCCAAGCCAATTCAAAAACAACTCAATAAACAACTAGGCAAAGAATTGGACAAGATTGACAGCCAAATACAGGCTTTGACTCTTGAAAAAGAACAGTTGCAAACCCAGTCGGCAAGCACTAAAGCACCGGCCGACTTGGCGCAAATCGGCAAACGCCTGAAAGCCATAGAAGTTGAAGTAGGCCTATTTGAGGAGCGGTGGTTGGAGTTGACCGAACAGCTTGAAACCGCAGCGGTGTAGAGTAAGTTTGGTGAAATTAATGCACAGGAGATGAATCCATGCCCACAGCCCTGAACATGGCTCTAGATGATGCAGACATGCAGGCCGCCGTCAAACGCAGCCGTAAGTTGCTGCACAAACGCGCACTGCTGGCAGGCGTTGCGAGCGCTGTGCCCGTGCCAGGCCTGGATTGGGCAGTAGATGCAGCCATGCTGTCAAAACTCATCCCCGAAA
>JAYVPR010000168.1:0-7878 GCA_043757245.1 Polaromonas sp.
GGCCAGCTTGGCCACGCGCTCTTGCAGTTTTTCACGGTCGTAGTCGCTGGTCGCTTCTTCGATTTGAACGCGCACTTGCTTGACGCGAGCTTCGATGTCAGCAGCAGCACCAGCACCGTCGATGATGATGGTGTTTTCTTTGCCGACTTCAATGCGCTTGGCCGAGCCGAGGTCAGCCAGTGTGGCTTTTTCAAGTGACATGCCCACTTCTTCAGCAATGACCTTGCCGCCGGTGAGGCAGGCGATGTCTTCCAGCATGGCTTTGCGGCGATCGCCGAAACCTGGAGCCTTGACAGCCACCACTTTCAAAATGCCGCGCAGGGTGTTGACCACCAGCGTTGCCAGGGCTTCGCCATCAACTTCTTCAGCGATGATCAGCAGTGGACGGCCAGCTTTGGCGACTTGTTCCAGCGTAGGGAGCAGGTCACGGATGTTGCTGATTTTTTTGTCGTAGAGCAGAACAAACGGGTTGTCCAGAATCGCGGACTGCTTCTCAGGGTTGTTGATGAAGTAAGGCGACAGGTAGCCGCGGTCAAACTGCATGCCTTCAACCACGTCGAGCTCGGACTCAAGTGACTTGCCGTCTTCAACGGTGATCACGCCTTCTTTGCCGACCTTGTCCATTGCATCAGCAATGATCTTGCCGATGGTTTCGTCAGAGTTGGCAGAGATTGAGCCAACTTGAGCGATTTCTTTTGAAGTGGTGGTGGCTTTTGAAGCTTTTTTCAGTTCTTCAACCAGGGCCGTCACAGCCTTGTCGATACCGCGCTTCAAGTCCATCGGGTTCATACCGGCGGCAACGTACTTCATGCCTTCGCGAACGATGGCTTGTGCAAGCACAGTTGCGGTCGTGGTGCCGTCACCAGCGATGTCAGACGTCTTGGAAGCCACTTCCTTGACCATCTGCGCGCCCATGTTTTGCAGCTTGTCTTTCAGTTCGATTTCTTTGGCGACGGACACACCGTCTTTGGTCACGGTAGGCGCGCCGAAAGAGCGCTCGAGCACCACGTTACGGCCTTTAGGGCCCAGGGTTACCTTGACGGCGTTGGCGAGAATATTCACGCCTTCAACCATACGGGCGCGGGCTTCGCCGCCGAAAATTACGTCTTTTGCTGCCATTTGGAGCTCCTAAAAATTAAATACGGGGATTGATCAGTTTGGGGACAGAGCGAACATGCGCTGCGCGTGTTGTTCGGGCTGTCCCGCAAAGTTTTTGGGTTTATTTGCCGAGAAATTATTTCTCTACTACGGCAAATAAATCTTCCTCTTTCATTACAAGGAGTTCGTCGCCGTCAACTTTGACAGTTTGGCCTGAGTACTTGCCGAACAAAACACGGTCACCGACTTTGACGCCAACAGGCTGAACTTCGCCTTTGTCGTTTTTCTTGCCTGGGCCAACAGCCAGGATTTCGCCTTGATCAGGCTTTTCAGCAGCGCTGTCAGGAATGACGATGCCTGAGGCGGTTTTGGTTTCGTTTTCCACGCGTTTGACGATCACGCGGTCGTGCAGAGGGCGAAGTTTCATGGGTTCTCCAGTTATAAAACAATGGGTTTGAGGGAATCAAAAGCGACGACCGCACGAATCAACATGCAGTTGGCACTTGTATCTGGTGACCTTGAGGCCGATTGTTAGCACTCAAGTTCATCGAGTGCTAATGATAGGGGCATTTCGTGAAGGTTTCAAGTCCAGTACTAGAAAAAACCCGTGTTGTCATACGCAGGCCAGCTGAAAATAGCCAACGTTAGACGGGACTGTCGGTCATTTCTGTGAAAAGCGGTAGCATTCTTGGTAATGTTGAAGTTGATGTCAAAGTTGATTGGCATACGAAATCGCTTCCTGCGTTTGCCCGAGCTTTGGAAGCTTGATCAGCAATGCATTCAATAGCTCCACCATCTCTCCAGAACTGGAACTATTAGACTGCACCTTATCCCGTTTCGTGTTGCAAAGCTTCTGTCCCTGCAGCAACTTTTCTAGGCTCAAAATGAATTCAGTAAAGCAACGTGAGCGTATTGTTGTCTTTGACGTTAATGAAACGCTCTTAGACATTGAAATCCTGAATCCATTTTTTGAGCGCACGTTTGGAGATGCGCGTGTGATGCGCCAATGGTTTGCTGAATTGATTCTTTACTCTCAGGCGCTCACCTTGAGCGGCAGCTACACCGAATTTGGGAAACTCGCCGTGGCCGTACTCACGATGGTTGCGCAGATCAAAGGCGTTTGCCTGGAGGCAGGTGATATCGAAGATTTCAAGAGCCACATGCGCTGCCTGCCGGCACATCAAGACGCGGCACCTGCTTTGGAAATCCTCAGGGATGCGGGTTTTCGTCTGGTGACGTTGACCAACTCATCACCCGACGCTGGCAGTTCTGCCCTTGACAAGTCGGGGATTGCTCATTATTTCGAGAAGCAGTTTTCAGTCAATAGTGTGAAACGTTTTAAACCTGCTACCGAAACCTACCGCAGTGTTGAATCTGGGCTGGGCGCCGACGCTAGCTCGCTTCGTCTGGTTGCCGCTCATACGTGGGATACCCTGGGCGCGCTAGCTGCTGGCTGGAAGGCCGCGCTGGTGACGCGACCAGGGAATGCGCCTTTGCCCTTCGGTGATCAGCCTGACATTATCGAGAAAGACCTGCTCGCTGTTGCCAGGCGAATCATCAGCAATGATGCATAAGGCTGTCAATACCGCAGGCCTTGGGGTTGTTGCTCTGGGGCGGCACGCTGGTCAAGGGCCAGCTTTATGAGGCAGGCCCATTCCTCAGCGTGCATGAGGACAAGCATGTGTTGAACGCCATGATGTACCGACAAGACCCAATCGGTCCCGCAGGCTGATGCCGAACTTTTTGCCGAACTACAGGGCACCAAAAGCAAGTACATTTCTAAGAGCCTCTACACACGGGGTTAATTGCTCAAATAATGACGCGAATAACTTTTGGACAGCCCCAAAATGATGAAGTACGCAGGCGTTTACCTAGCCATTTTTCTAACGATGTTTGTTATCGACATGATTTGGCTGGGCGTCATTGCCAAATCCACCTACGCCGATGCCATGGGGCCGTTGCTCAGCCCCAGCCCCAATCTGTGGGCAGCAGCGGCTTTTTATGTGATGTTTCCGGTGGGGTTGCTGATTTTTGCGGTGTTGCCAGGCAACGCGAGCGGTGTGCTGAAAGTCGCGGGCATGGGCGCGTTGTTCGGTTTTTTTGCCTACGCGACGTACGACCTGACAAATCTGGCTGTGGTTAAAAACTGGCCTGTGGGGTTGACGTTTTTGGACATGGCCTGGGGCATACTGGTGAGCGGTGTGTCCGCTAGCACAGGCAAGGTGACGTTGGATTATTTCAACCGCTAGATGCGTCTTCAGACGCTAAAAAATTTCTAAGCTCAATAAATACCGAAATAGTTTGCTATTAAAATAGTAGCAATTATCGGTTCTACAATGAGCTTGTAAGATATGTCTTATCTTGGGTTGGGTACTGTTCTGACATGACTGCCGTGTTACCTTTGTTGATCTGGGACCGCTGTTCAGTTCCTCAAGCGTGGGCAACCTTATGGCCGTTTTAGTAGTCGCAAATCCTGCAAGACAGCAGGAAAAAGCTCGTCCACCTGTTGCAGCATCCTCGATCCTGTCAAGGCTGCGGCTGGAGACGCGCGCAGAGCACGAAGCCGTAGAGCAGGTTCTCGACTTGATGAGCGATTCGCTCACGCGCCAAAGCTACCGTCCGCGGTTTGAGCAGTTCTACGGCTTCTACGGCTTCTACGGCTTCTACGCGCCACTAGAAAACGCACTGCAAGCCCGCGTAGAGGGAAAACCAAACCAAGTAGGCGAGTTGACGCTATCGCCCGCCAGGTGAAAGTAGATTGATGGAAAACGTAGAAAAAGTGGTCTTGAAGCCCTGGTGCGTCGTCATCATCGACGACAGCCCTGAAGACCGTGCGGAAATCCGCAGCATGCTGCTTAAGGGTTCGGATCGGCGCCTGAGCTTCATAGAAGCTGGAACGGCTGAAGAAGGCATCCAGACGGTGCTGGGCGCGGTGCTGCCGCCCGACTGCGTCGTGCTCGACTACAACCTGCCGGAAATGGACGCGCCTGATGTGTTGGCGGCGCTGACAGGGCCCGACGGTATGCCGCGGTGCCCGGTGGTGGTGATTACCGGCGGCACCAGCCGGGAACACGGCCGGCGTGCGCTACGCGCTGGCGCCCAAGACTACATTGGCAAAGACTGGACCAGCCCACAGGCGTTGAACCGGGCGATGGAAAACGCCTGTGAAAGCTGGGCCATGGCGCGTGAACTTCGCCAGCGCAAGGCGGCACTGCGCCTGGTCACTGACCGCGAGACGTTCCGCAGCTTGTTTAGCGACGCTACCCGCGACCTGGTGGACGAGCAAGAGCTGAAGCGCGTGGCATCTCGCCTGCTTGGCATGCACCTGAAGGCCAGCAGGGTCCTGTATTGCGAAGTGGTGGCCGATGGCGTTGTAGTGGTCGAGCAGAGCTACGTCAGCGGTGTGCAGCAGATCGAGGGTAGCCGCAGACTTAGCGACTTTGGTCCGAAGCTACAGGCGACGTTAATATCGGGGGAAAACAATGTGGTGACCGACGTGCGCAGTCATCCTGCTTATTCGGCCACTGAAAAAAACGCTTACGCCCAGCTGGATATTGTTGCAATTGTCCTGGTCCCCATTTTGAGAAACGGGCGGCTGTCAGCAGTTTTGGGCGTTCATCAAACTACAGCGCGTGAATGGACTCCTGAAGATATAGCGATCGCGCGGGAAATTGCCGAGCGCACCTGGTCTGCTGTGGAGCATGCCCGGGCAGAAGAAAAACTGTTGACCAAAGAGCAACAGTTGTCGGAGATGCTGCAGATGATGCCGTCGTTTTCGGCGGTACTTGTTGGCCCCACCTTTGTTTTTCAAATGGCCAACCAGGCCTACTATGACGTGGTCGGGCGTGGACCGGAGATCATCGGGAAAGCTGTTCTGGAGGCGTTCCCGGAGGTTGCCGATCAGCCTTTTCCTGCCTTGCTCGAAGAGGCATACCGAACGGGCAAGCCGTTTGAAGCAAAATCAATCGCCGTGGGACTGCCCCGCGGTCCCGGTGGAAGGGTGATCGATATTTTTCTTGACCTGGCATACCTTCCGTTGCGCGAAGCCGACGGAACAGTCTCGGGTATTTTTGTCCACGGCGTTGACCGCACGGCCGAAGTACGAGCCACACAGGAGCTGGCCCGACGAGAACGCGAACTGCGTAACGTGACCGAAAATACGCCCGACGCTCTGGCGCGTTTTGACCGGCAGTTCCGGCATGTGTTTGTCAACTCGGTTATTGAAAAAATCACGGGCCGCCCAGTGGCCGAAATTCTTGGTAAGACCAACCGTGAACTGGGTTTGCCGGAGAACTTGTGCCGCGAATGGGAAAAAGCGATTCGTCATGTTTTTGACCATGAGGTTCCCGGATCGCTTGAGTTTTCGTTTGCGACCTCCCAGGGGCTGCGACATTTTTCCTCCCGGATGGTGCCCGAGTTCAATGAGTACAAGCAGGTTGAGTTCGTACTTGCCGTGACGCACGACATCACAAAGCGCCGGGCCTATGAGCAGCGGCTGCTTGAGCAGGATCTGCGCAAAGATGAATTTTTGGCGATGCTGGCGCACGAGCTGCGTAACCCGCTGGCACCCATACGCACCGGTTTGCAGTTGCTCAAGCTGTCGCCGAACGCCGAAGTGTTGGCGCGTACCCTGCCGATGATGGAGCGTCAGCTGGGACATTTGGTGCGCCTGATTGACGACCTGCTGGATGTCTCGCGTATCAGCGGCGGCAAGATGGTTCTGAAACGCGAGCGTGTCGCTTTTCAGGACGCCGCCACCGCCGCGCTTGAGGTGTCGCGGCCATTGATCGACGCAGCGGGCCACTCGTTGACGATTGAATGGCCGGATCAGCCAATCTGGCTGGACGCTGACCCGACGCGGCTGGCGCAGATTTTCAGTAATTTACTGAGCAATTCTGCCAAATACATGCGGCCGGGTGGCAAGATCAAATTCTCGGCGCGACGGGAAGGTGAAAGGGTTTTGATCTCGGTGCTTGATACAGGCTCTGGTATTCCAGCCGACATGCTGAGTACGGTGTTCGAGATGTTCACGCAGATTAACCGTACGCTTGATCGTGCGCAGGGCGGACTGGGCATCGGCTTGTCGCTGGTCAAGACGCTGGTCGAAATGCACGCTGGATCGGTTCAAGCCGCCAGTGGCGGCATTGACAAGGGTAGCGAATTCATCGTCAGCCTGCCGGTGGCGCTGGCTGCCGAGGCTCCCGTACCAGCAGTGCGGCGCGTCAGTACCCCCTTTGCCAGGCGTCGAATTCTGGTGGTCGACGACAACGTGGATGCTGCAGAAACCTTGGCCATGCTGCTGGATTTTTTGGGTCACGATGTGCGTTCGGCATTCACAGGCGAGGAAGGGCTGGAGATGGCACTCTCGTTTCTTCCCGACGTGGTGTTTCTCGATATTGGCTTGCCCGGCATGAACGGCTATGAAGTGGCGCGAAGGCTGCTTGTCGATCCCGCCACCGCCGCAAGCAAATTGATTGCTCTGACTGGATGGGGCACCGAAGAAGACATCAGAAAATCAAAAATGGCCGGTTTTTATGTCCACCTCACCAAGCCGGTGGACCCGGATGCAGTAGAAGCCATACTTGCTACTTTATTTACATCTCAGGAGACCGTGTGAGCAGTCATCAAACCACGTCTTACCCTGTGCAGGACCGGCTGGCCGAAGCGGCTTGCTACGCGGTCCTGCGACGCGTCGCACCGGTATTGCGTCACGATATGGCTGGCTTCATGCAGCCGGTCGGGATGCTGATGATGGTGCTGCAACGGCGTGTACAAATGCCTGAGCCCGACTTGCAGGCGATAGCCAAAAATGTGGCGTCTGCCAGCGCCCTGGCAAAAGAAGCCACGACTGGCTGCATGAATGCCATCGGCTGGATTGCTGCGCGCGAAGACGCAGCTGTCAGTTTGCGTGATAGCGTCAACGAAGCCGCCAAACTGCTGGCGATGGAGTTCTCGGCCCAAGGGCTGGCAATCAGCAACAGCATCTCAAGCGATGTTGTAACCGTACCGCAAAGTTTTTTCCGGAGCGTGCTGATAGGGGCGCTGCTGGCGTTTTGCGATCAGCGCATGGCTGGGACGACACTGCAGATCAGCCTGGTTGCCGAAGCTGAAAACAACACCGCTGCCAATCGGCTGATGCTACGCATGCTGCCGGGCGATGTACCCGAAGTTCTGGGTGTGCCCGCGATTGACCCCCCATCGCGCCGCATTGACTGGCCGGATGTGGAAGCAATGGCCAGCTCTTTTGGCGTAACCATGGCGCGGGGGGAGGGGTTTGTGGTTGTGGGTTTGCCCAATGTCAGTTAGAGCCGGGCGGCCACCGGGTTGCGCTCGGCTTGCTTCAGCGGGTGGTCTCGCGTTAATTGCGGCTCGTTGTCAGCCTGAACTATTGATCCGGTCTTGTGGCGTCTGAATTCCTTTATCCGTTCGCCCTGAGCTAGGAGCCTGGGTGGCAGAAAGGACGTCGGCTACAAATTGACCGCAGCGGTCTATTTTTCGCCAATTTCTTGCCCAATATCCAGATATTGGGCAAGAAATCGTCAAAAACTTGGCCATCGCTGGGGCCAATTTTCGCTTCGACGCCTTCTGCCGCCCAGGCTCCTAGCTGAGCCATATTAGCCGTGAAAATTATTGCACGTAAAAAAGCCACCCGAGGGTGGCTTTTTTGGTTGATGCCGGGCTCAGGGATGCAGAAATAACAACCATACCGTTTATGGATGGCACTGGCGGGCGCATTGCGTCGTTGCTTGTCGCTTGTGTGGCTAGCCACACGGCGCGCCA
>JAYVPR010000169.1:0-2152 GCA_043757245.1 Polaromonas sp.
CGCAATGAAAGCGCCCAGAGCCAGGCTCAAACCCGCCAACTCAGTCAGCCAGGCTAGAGCCAGCGTCACCAGCAGCAGATTCAGCACAAACAGCTCCTCGCTTTTGCGCCTGGCCACAATCGTCAGCCACCAGCGCATCACCCGTTGGCCACCTGTCAGCAGCAGACCAACCAGCAGCGCCGCCTTCAACGCGGCAATGGCCAGCGCTGTCAGCAGTGTGTCAGCAGGCGCGCTAAGTGCGGGAATCAAAACCAGCAGCGGCACCACGGCCAAGTCCTGAAACAGCAGCACCCCCATGATGCGCTTGCCATGTTCAGATTCCATCTCGAGTCGCTCGGACAGCAGCTTGACGACAATCGCCGTACTGCTCATGGCTATTGCACCCGACAAAGCGAGCGCGGTTTGCCAATCCATTTTCCATAAAGTGGGTGCCATGCTGGCCAAAAAAAGCGAGCCCAGCGTAGCCAGCACAATCGTCAGCACGACCTGCAAAAGGCCCAGGCCAAAAACGTGGCGGCGCATCGAGCGCAGCTTGGGCAGGTTAAATTCCAGCCCAATGACAAACATCAAAAAAACCACGCCAAACTCACCCAGATGGCGCACCCCCTCGGCATTGCTTGACAACGCCAAGGCGTGCGGGCCAATCACTACGCCGACCGCCAAATAACCCAGCATGGGCGGCAACTTGAGCCAGCGAAACAGCGTCACCCCCAGCACTGCGGCCAGCAGGTACAGCAGGGTTAGTTCAAGTGCGCTCATACTTGGATGTTAAACGGGATGTTCGTGCTCGGGCCGTTGGTCGGTCTATCGAGTCGGTCTATAGAATGCACCCATGAGTTTTGATGCAACCCACTTTGACCCTGAAAATGCGCAGGCGCTGGCGCGCAAGACGTTTGAGATTGAAGCGGCAGCCGTGCTAAGTCTGGCGCAGCGCGTCGGGCCCGGGTTTGCGCAGGCCGTGCAGCTGATGCTGGCCTGCCGTGGCCGCGTGGTGGTGATGGGGATGGGCAAAAGTGGCCACATCGCGCGCAAGGTGGCGGCTACGCTGGCTTCCACGGGCACGCCGGCGCTGTTTGTACATCCGGCTGAAGCCAGTCATGGCGACCTGGGCATGATCACAGCTCTTGACGTCGTGCTGGCTATTTCCAACAGCGGCGAGAGCGCAGAATTTACCGCTATTTTGCCGGTGCTAAGCCGCCAAGGCGTGCCATTGGTGGCTATTACGGGCGGCGCGCAGTCGACGCTGGCCAAACAGGCGGAAGTCACGCTGGACAGCAGCGTGGCGCAAGAGGCCTGCCCCTTGAACCTGGCACCCACTGCCAGCACCACCGCGCAGTTGGCCATGGGCGATGCCCTTGCCGTGGCGCTGCTGGATGCGCGCGGCTTTAAAGAACAGGACTTTGCCCGCTCGCACCCCGGCGGGGCGCTGGGCCGCAAGCTGCTGACGCATGTGAGTGACGTGATGAGAAAGGGTGATCAAGTGCCTTCAGTTGCGCGGGGCGCCAGCTTTAGCGAGTTGATGCGCGAGATGAGCGTCAAGGGGTTGGGCGCATCGGCAGTTATCGACGCCCATGGCCTGTTGTTGGGCATTTTTACCGACGGTGATTTGCGCCGCCTGGTTGAAACTGGCGTTGACCTGCGCAGCCTCAAAGCCGGCGACGTGATGCACGCCAGTCCGCGCACCGCGCTGGCCGATGACCTGGCGGTAGCGGCCGTGGCGCTGATGGAGCAGTACAGCATCACCAGTGTTCTGGTGGTGGATGCGGCAGGCAAATTGTGCGGTGCGCTGAACAGCAACGATCTTTTGAGGGCTAAAGTGATATGAAGGCCACGCTCAGCTTCCCGCCCGGGCTGCTGCTCCAAGCCCAAGGCATCAAAGTTGCTTTTTTCGATGTTGATGGCGTGCTGACCGATGGCGGCTTGTATATGTCTGAGCAGGGCGAAACACTTAAACGCTTTAACACGCTCGATGGCCATGGCTTGAAAATGCTGCAACAAGCGGGCATCACGCCCGCTGTCATTACCGGCCGTGACAGTTTGCCGCTGCGCAACCGCCTGGCGGCATTGGGCATCACCCACGCCCACTTTGGCACCGAAGACAAACGCCCTGCCGCTGAAGTCACCCTCAAGGCGCTGGGGCTGGATTGGACCC
>JAYVPR010000170.1:0-7867 GCA_043757245.1 Polaromonas sp.
GGATCAGTCATCAACCTGTTCAATCAACCACAACTGAACCACCAAACTGAGTTGAGCGGCGGGTTGCTGGCTGATGCTGCTGCTGCGCTGCTGAAAGACTTTTTCAGCCAGCGGCGGCTAGAGAAGCGGGCAAACCTAAAGTCACTCAGCCTACTGACTGGCTAACAAACTTATCAAAGCAGCTATGAACTACGTCAACCTTATCGCCCTACTAGCCATCATCCAGTTCATCGTCTTTGGCATGCTTGTCGGGCAAGCGCGAAGCAAGTACGGCATCAAAGCACCTACCATGACAGGTAACGAACATTTTGAACGCGCCGTACGGGTGCAGATGAACACGCTGGAGCAGCTGGTTTGCTTTGTACCCGCCCTGCTGATTGCCGCCGTCTATTGGCCAGAGGCATATGTGGCCGCTGCGGGTGTGGTGTACCTGGTGGGGCGCACGCTTTACCGGCAGGCTTATGTAGCAGACCCTGCCAAGCGCGGCCTGGGCTTTTTGCTGACGTTTCTGCCTACCGCGCTTTTGATTTTGGCGGGGTTGGTCGGGGCGCTGATACGCTCTTTTGCCTGACTGTTGTAGGCGCAGCGATTGCAGTAGTCATCACTGCAATTAATCCGAAGTGCTCCTGATTCAGTAGCTGCTTTCGCCTGTATTTATTGGGTTACAGGCTTAAATTATGCCTAACCTAACTCAAGACCATGCAAAGGCCTGAGTGCCATTTTTTGCCTAAAAATACGCGTTTCAGGCACCGTTCGTAGCCAAAGCCCAATAGCTACAGGCGTCAGCAACCACCGATGTATGGCCATTCGGAAATCTGTTCGTCCAGGCTCCTAGGGGCAGCCTCCTACACCGCGTGTGCGCCGCGTCGCACACGCCCCTGGTTTGCTGGAATCAACAATATGTTACATCGTCTCGCCGTTACGCCTATCCCCAAAGTGCCTAGCCATATGCCCAAACCCCTTACCCACTTAGGGACTGCCCTTGATACGTTTCACCAGCAGCATGCGCGCTTCAACGTCTCTCGTGTTGCCGTAGCGATGCTTTCAGAGCAATGGTCAACCGCTTTGGAAACGGAATTCGAATACCGGGTAGCCGCGGGCGCGCTGATGCGTCTGGTGAGTAGTGAGCGCTGCTTTGACGGCTACAGCACTGTGCTGCAATTTCAGGAAGCCACATGTTGAACACCCACCAGCTGGATGACGAGGCGACTGCGCTAAGCCTGGTTTTGCGGCATTTGTCGGGTAGCGGCTACCGTTTCACGCCCCCCACGCCACTGACACATAGCCGAGTCTTGGCGCATCGGGGCGAGCGGATGGCAGCCACGCTGCGTGATGTTTTTGGATGGAACTTGCCTTTCAAAATTGCCACGTGTTGTGGCATGACCCGTGGGCTGCTCGCCGCCATGCGGGGTGCTGGCGTGCTGCAAACACGCGGTGACGTACTACAAAGCCGGGTGCGCGTAGCCAGTGTTGATGATGATCTGTTTGTGCATTCAGCGTACCCAACCACACAGGAAGATGCTGTTTTTTTTGGCCCTGACACCTACCGCTTCGCGCGGTTTATTCAGCAGGGAGTAGCGGCAGATCACAGGCCCTCCAGCGTGCCGAGACGCGTACTGGACGTCGGCTGCGGCAGCGGGGCAGGGGGAATTGTTGCCGCGCGAGCGCTGGCTCATCTGGGCCCGCTGGAAGTCAGCATGAACGACATCAACCCGCTGGCGTTGCAGTACACAGCGGTCAACGTGGTCAATGCCAATTTGCCGCGCACTGCCGTCAAACCCGCTTTGGGCAATGCGTTGCGCGCCGTGAAGGGCGACTTTGATCTGATCATTTCCAATCCCCCATATCTTGCAGACACGGCGCAGCGCGCCTACCGCCACGGCGGTGAACGCTTGGGTCGGGCGCTGAGCGTGCGGATTGGAGAGGAAGCCCTGGCACGTCTTGCACCAGGCGGGCGTTTGCTGCTGTATACCGGGGTTGCCATGGTCGATGGCGTCGATGCGTTTTTGTCTGACATGCAGCCGCTTTTGGCTGATACGCAGTTTGATTGGTCATACTCAGAGATTGATCCGGATGTATTTGGCGAGGAGCTGGGGCAACCGGTCTATGCGCATGTTGACCGCATCGCTGCTGTTGGTTTGACAGTCTCCCGCAAGATGGGGGCGCTTTGATGCAAGCCGATTTGCATGCGAGTTTGCAGGCCGATGGGTACCGTGAAGGCAACCTTGAGGCGCAAGGCAGCTTGCCTGGCACGCTTGAGGCGCAAGGCAGCTTGCCTGGCACGCTTGAGCGAATGCCCAAATGGCTGATTTGCATTCCACTGACGTTGCAATGGCTGTGGCTGGCGTTGCGCTACCGGAGTCTCACGCTGCCCACCATCGCCAACCCGGCCATTACGGCGGGAGGATTGGTGGGCGATGGCAAGCTGGAATATTTTGATGGCATGGGGCCGTTGGCGCTGTCGGCTACTGCCGCTTATTGCGCATTGTCAAACCACAAGAGCTACACCGGTGCAGAGCTGCGGGAGTTGATGCGCGGCTCAGGCTTGACCTTCCCGGTGATTGCCAAGCCTGATGTGGGCCTGTGCGGCTACGGAGTGCGACTGATTGCCAATCGGGCTGAACTGTGTGACTATTTGCTGGCTTTCCCGGCGAATGAAATGGTGGTGTTGCAGCAGTATTTGCCGCAAGAAGGCGAAGCTGGTATTTTTTATACACGCGACCCCAAAGCCGACGCAGGCCGCATCATTGGCTTGGCACTGCGTTACTTTCCGCGCGTAACGGGTGATGGTCAGCACACGATTGCCGAGCTGATAGCGGCTGACCCGCGCTCACAGCGCTTGCTGAAATCGGTACGTCATGAGCCAAGTTATAACGCCAGCCATGTGCCTGCAGTGGGTGTTGTCGTACGCTTGGCCACCATAGGTTCGACGCGCGTCGGTGGGCTGTACCGCGATGGCCGCACCCATATCACGCCGCAGCTCACGCGTGCCATTGAAGCAATTGCCCGTGACATGCCCGCATTTCACTTTGGCAGGTTTGATGTGCGTTTTAACAGCCTGCAAGATTTAAGCGCAGGCCGAGCCTTCAGCATCATGGAGATTAACGGCGCTGGCTCGGAAGCGATTGAGGCGTGGGACCCTGGCACGGGCGTGATCGCGGCCTTCAGAATCATTTTTAAAAAGCAGCGCATCTTGTTTGCCATCGGCAACGCCATGCGTCTCAAAGGCTTCAAGCCGATGGGTGTCTTGGCGTTGGCGAGGTTAAATCACCGGCAAAACAAGTTGATTGCAGCTTATCCGCCATCGAATTGAAGCAGCTGGTTTGATTTCACAATTCCCTGCAATGTTTTTACATTGTGGAAAATTCTAATGCTGCACTGCAAAATAATTTCTCAATATGAGAAATTTAATTTCACATCGCGGATTATTTTTTGTAAGTCATTGATTTTATTTAAAAAAATAAATTGTCTTATATAAGACATAAGAGCTGAAAAAGTCTTGTAGAAGACTTAGAATTTGTCGTTGCATCAGTTCTTGTTTTTTTAATTTTTAACTCTGGAGTTCACCATGCCCCAAACCCTGAATGACCAATTGACACGTGAGCAGCAAATTGCCACACTCGAAAAAGACTGGGCTACCAACCCGCGTTGGAAAGGCATTAAGCGCGGTTACAGCGCCGCAGATGTAGTGCGCTTGCGCGGCTCCTTCCACATCGAACACACGCTGGCACGCCGTGGTGCTGAAAAGCTCTGGGACCTGTTACACACAGAACCTTACGTGAACTGCCTCGGCGCACTGACCGGTGGTCAGGCCATGCAGCAGGTCAAGGCTGGCGTGAAGGCGATTTACCTGTCTGGCTGGCAAGTCGCCGCCGACAACAACACCTATTCATCGATGTACCCTGACCAGTCCCTGTACCCAGTGGACTCGGTGCCAAAAGTCGTCGAAACCATCAACAACACCTTCCGCCGTGCCGACGAAATCCAGCACGCCAAGGGTATTGATGCCGGCGATACCGGTTATGTCGATTACTTCGCACCTATCGTGGCCGATGCAGAAGCCGGTTTTGGCGGCGTGCTCAACGCGTTCGAGTTGATGAAGGCCATGATCAAGGCTGGTGCAGGTGGTGTGCATTGGGAAGACCAACTGGCTTCAGTCAAGAAATGCGGCCACATGGGCGGCAAGGTTCTGCTGCCAACGCGCGAATCTTGCCAGAAACTGATTGCGGCCCGTATGGCTGCTGACGTTTGCGGCGTTCCTACGCTGGTGATTGCCCGCACCGACGCAGAAGCTGCTGACTTGCTGACCTCTGACTATGACGAGATCGACAAGCCTTTCCTGACAGGCGAGCGCACGGCAGAAGGCTTTTACAAGACCCGCAAAGGTATCGACCAAGCTATTTCACGCGCCAATGCCTATGCTGAGTACGCTGATCTGGTGTGGTGCGAAACCGGTACGCCAGACCTCGACTTTGCCAAGAAGTTTGCCGAAGCGGTGCACAAGGTTCACCCAGGCAAAATGCTGGCATACAACTGCTCGCCATCCTTCAACTGGAAGAAAAATCTGGACGATGCCACCATTGCAAAGTTCCAGCGCGAACTCGGCGCCATGGGTTACAAGTACCAGTTCATCACGCTCGCCGGCATTCATTCCATGTGGTACAACATGTATGACCTGTCGCAAGACTACGTCAAGCGTGGCATGACGGCGTACATCGAGAAAGTGCAGGAGCCTGAATTCGCGGCACGCGACCGTGGCTACACTTTTGTCTCGCACCAGCAGGAAGTGGGTACCGGTTACTTCGACGATGTCACCACCGTGATCCAGGGTGGCAAGTCCAGCGTAACCGCACTGACGGGCTCGACCGAAGAAGAGCAGTTTCACTGACAGTTGAAGTGATGCGAGGCAAAGCCGGGGGCAGCGTAAAATCGACTGTTTCCGGCTTAGTTATCTTCCAAGCGCGGCCTTCACCGCGCTTTTTCATTGCTGCTTTCAAACCATATGATCCACATCACGCTTCCCGATAATTCTCAACGCGAGTTTGAACAAGCCGTCACTGTGGCTGAGGTGGCCGCGTCTATTGGCACCGGCCTCGCCAAGGCTGCGCTCGGCGGCAAGGTCGACGGCAAAGTAGTGGATACCAGCTACTTGATTGAACAAGACAGCGCTCTAGCCATCATCACCGCCAAAGACGCCGATGGCCTTGAGTTGATTCGCCACTCGACCGCGCATCTGCTAGCTTATGCGGTTAAAGAACTCTTCCCCGACGCGCAAGTCACGGTTGGCCCGGTGATTGAGAACGGATTTTTTTACGACTTCTCGTACAAACGCCCGTTCACGCCTGACGACCTGGTGGCGATGGAAAAGCGCATGACCGAGCTCGCCGCCAAGGATGAGCGTGTCACTCGTCGTGTGTTGCCGCGCGATGAGGCTGTGGCGCACTTCAAAATTATTGGCGAGCATTACAAGGCCGAAATCATTGGCAGCATTCCTGCAGGTGAAGATGTGAGCCTGTACCGCGAAGGAAATTTTGAAGACCTGTGCCGCGGCCCGCACGTGCCCAGCACCGGCAAATTGAAGTTTTTCAAACTTATGAAGCTGGCTGGCGCCTACTGGCGCGGGGACCACCGCAATGAAATGTTGCAACGCGTTTACGGCACAGCTTGGGCTACCAAGGATGACTTGCAGCAGTACTTAACACAACTGGAAGAAGCCGAAAAGCGCGACCACCGCAAGTTGGGTAAAGAACTGGACTTGTTCCACATTGACGACCACGCTCCCGGTCTGGTCTTTTGGCACCCCAAGGGTTGGACGCTGTGGCAGGGCGTGGAGCAGTACATGCGCAAGGTCTACCAAGACAACGGCTACCAGGAAGTCAAAGGCCCCCAGGTCATTGACAAGACACTCTGGGAAAAAACCGGACACTGGGACAAGTACCGCGACAACATGTTCACCACTGAGAGCGAAAAGCGTGAATACGCCTTGAAGCCGATGAACTGCCCTGGCCATATTTTGATTTTCAAGCAGGGCATCAAAAGCTACCGCGATTTACCCTTGCGCTACGGCGAATTTGGTCAGTGCCACCGCAATGAGCCATCGGGAGGCCTGCACGGCATCATGCGTGTGCGCGGTTTCACGCAGGACGACGGCCATATTTTTTGCACTGAGGAGCAGATTTTGAAAGAGTGCGTGGACTACACCACGCTGCTGCAAAAGGTCTATACCGACTTTGGCTTTAAAAATATCATTTACAAAGTTGCCACGCGGCCAGAAGCGCGCATCGGTTCAGACGAAAGCTGGGACAAGGCCGAGCACGCGCTGATGGAAAGCTTGCGTGCGTCAGGCTGCGACTTTGAAATTTCGCCGGGAGACGGCGCGTTTTACGGGCCCAAAATTGAATACACGTTGAAAGACGCGATTGGCCGCCAGTGGCAATGCGGCACCATGCAGGTTGATTTTTCAATGCCTGAGCGCTTAGGCGCTGAGTACGTGGGTGAAGACGGTGCGCGCCATCGCCCCGTCATGCTGCACCGGGCGATTGTTGGCAGCCTGGAGCGATTTATCGGGATTTTGATTGAAGAACACGCAGGCGCGTTGCCAACCTGGCTGGCCCCGATGCAGGTTTCCGTCCTTAATATTACCGATTCCCAGGCCGAATATGCCCGGGAAGTTGCTAAAACGCTGCAAAATCAAGGGCTTAGAGTCAACTTAGATCTGCGCAACGAGAAAATTACGTATAAAATACGAGAGCATTCAATGCAAAAGCTGCCGTATATCTTGGTCGTAGGCGACAAAGAGATGGCAGCCGGAGCCGTTGCAGTGCGCGCTCGGGGAAACAAAGACCTCGGTGTGATGCCTCTTGAAGCGTTTGCGCAGCAAATTGCATCTGACATCACGCAAAAATTGTCGTAAATTGTCGTAACGAGCCTGATTCTCACCTTTTTTCATGGTGATTTTTACTTGTTACCCAGTAAATACGGGCGCAAGCAGCTATAGCTTTTATAGCAAGACTTAAAGGACATTGACCATCGCTACTGAATTTCGTGACCGCCGCCAACGCGAAGAACGCAAGCACCGCTTGAACCGTGAAATCATGGCTCCTGAAGTACGACTTTCTGGCCCTGACAATGAGCCTTTGGGCGTTGTCACGATCATGGAAGCGCTCCGATTGGCCGGAGAGGCCGACGTAGATCTGGTGGAAATCTCTCCGACGGCTACCCCACCAGTTTGCAGGTTGATGGACTACGGTAAGTTCAAGTACGCGGAGCAAAAAAAGGCAGCGGAAGCCAAGTCCAAGCAAAAAGTCATTGAGATTAAAGAGATCAAGTTTCGTCCTGGCACCGATGACGGTGACTACAACATCAAGGTGCGCAACATCAAGCGCTTCCTGGATGAAGGCGACAAGTGCAAGATTACGTTGCGTTTCCGGGGTCGTGAGATCACGCACCAGGAGTTAGGCTTGGCTTTGCTGGCACGTATCAGGGATGAGTTGGCAGATTTGATCGTGGTGGAGCAGTTTCCAAAGCTGGAAGGCAGGCAGATGGTCATGATGATTGCGCCGGGCCGCAAAAAGCCGGGTGGCAAGGCACTGGTAGAAGCAGCCGCTGCCGCGTCAGTCTAGAAAAAGGGGATGCCGAAAGGCATTCCTGCAATTCCAAATAAGAGTTTGGTTTTGCGAAAGTGGTGAACTAAACACTCACTGCAATAAGCTTAGAGCCTAAAAACTCGACGCTTTTACAAGTGTCTCGGGGCCATCAAGGTTGCAAACAGTTTGCAAACGCCTCACGAGCACAAGGGTATTTTGAGAAATTTGGGTTTGGAATCAGGGCAAGGCGCACGGAGCGCAGGACACCGGAATGCACTTGT
>JAYVPR010000171.1:0-2149 GCA_043757245.1 Polaromonas sp.
TGACGTGCCGATTCACATGGACGACGGCTCGATAGCGCACTTTGAAGGCTACCGTGTGCAGCACAACGTATCGCGCGGACCCGGCAAGGGCGGCGTGCGCTTTCACCAAGACGTGACGCTGTCTGAAGTGATGGCGCTGTCAGCCTGGATGTCAGTCAAAAACGCGGCGGTTAATGTTCCCTACGGCGGTGCCAAAGGTGGTATTCGGGTCGACCCGAAAAAGCTGTCACGCGGTGAGCTGGAGCGCATGACGCGCCGCTACACCAGTGAGATCGGCATCATCATTGGCCCCAACAAGGACATCCCGGCGCCTGACGTGAACACCAATGAGCAGATCATGGCGTGGATGATGGACACCTATTCGATGAACACCGGCTCCACCGCGACCGGCGTGGTCACGGGCAAGCCAGTTGACCTGGGCGGCTCGCTCGGCAGGCGTGAAGCCACCGGACGCGGCGTGTTCACGGTTGGCTGTGAGGCGGCACATCACATCGGGCTGGAGATTTCCGGCGCACGTATCGCCGTGCAGGGCTTCGGTAATGTAGGCGGCGTGGCAGGCAAACTGTTTGCCGAAGCCTGTAGCCGTATCGTGGCGGTACAAGACCACGCCGGCACGATTTACTGCGAATCGGGGTTTGATGTACCCGCGCTGCTCAAACATGTAGAAAACACGGGCAGCGTCGGTGGATTCAAGGGAGCAGAAGTCATTGCCAATGACAGCTTCTGGGACGTGGACTGCGACATTCTGATACCCGCTGCGCTCGAGCAGCAAATCACAGCCGCCAATGCAGGCCGAATCAAGGCCCGAATGATTATTGAAGGAGCGAACGGCCCGACCACACCTGCGGCAGACGACATACTGCAAGAACGCAATATTTTGGTGCTGCCAGACGTGATTGCCAACGCGGGCGGCGTGACGGTCAGCTATTTTGAATGGGTACAAGATTTTTCAAGCTTCTTCTGGGATGAAGAAGAGATCAATGCGCGACTGGTCAAAATCATGAAGCACGCTTTTGCCGCTGTGTGGGACATGGCGCAAGACCGCAAAGTCAGCCTGCGCACCGCCACCTTCATCGTGGCCTGCAAGCGGATTTTGCACACCAGAGAGTTGCGCGGTTTGTACCCATGATGATTTTTGGCTGTAATGACTGCCTGAAAAAGCGTAAAAATCGTAAACTACTCAGCAGGTGCTTGGCCTTGCTCCCTCCCCTATCGGGGGAGGGCTGGGGTGGGGGCAAGTGCTGAAAAACTGCCCGCATCGTGCGTGCCCCCATCCCAACCTTCCCCCGGAAGGGGAAGGAGCAGGGGGGCTGAGTAGTTACAAAAATCGTTTATTTAGGTAGCTTGAATTCAAGTAGAGAATCTGGCCCTAGGCCAATAAATATGCACGCAAGTAGCTACACATTTAATAGCACCACTCCTCCCAAAAGAAACCTCACTGCAAGGTTTCTTTTAAGGCTGCGGGTATCGGCAAAGCCATCACATCAATGCCCTCCTCGATCAACTCAACGGCTTCACGCTGCGTCGCCTGACCACGAATGCTGCGCGGTTCAGCGTCGCCGTAGTGCATGGCTCTCGCCTGGTTCGCAAAACGATCACCAACGTCTTCGGTGTTGGCCAGAACATGGCGTACTGCGTTTAAGAATGAGGCTTGCTGCTCAAGGCTAGGGCTGCTTTGAGCAGCCTGCTCCGTCACCGTGCTCAGACCTGTCGATAGCTTTGCATCTGAAACTGCTGCTGCCGGGCTGGATGACCCGTGGGTACTGACCTGATCAGGCGCTACGCTGGGGCTGGGTGGGGCATGCCCGCCAAAGTTCAGCCGCGGGGCGCTGGGCATTTTGACAACCGCTTTGTCGGCGCACATAGGGCATTCAACCAAGCCGCGCTGTAATTGCGTTTGAAAGTCGTCCTCAGAGCCGAACCAGCCTTCAAACGAATGCCGTTGACTACATTGAAGATTGAGGACTTTCATAGCAAATTATGAAGCATAGCGCAGCTAAGCGACGCTAGCTGCCCAGCGTCTTGACGATACCGCTGATGGACTGCGTACACAGGGTCATCAAACCACCGGGGGCTATGCCCAGAATCAGGATGAGTGCGCCATTAATCGTCAAAACCACCCGCGCATCTGCAGGCGCAGTGATGGGGT